>NZ_PJLX01000015.1:0-136021 GCF_002843095.1 Pseudomonas sp. YY-1
GGGTGGGTCAATTTTCCATCAGCGCCAACACTGGAGGCACAGCTCGGCACAAATCACACGTTGCGCAACGTACTGCGCAGCATCACTCAGCGAGTCCGGGACCAAATCCCAGGATTTCCGCTGGCACGAATAGCCATTGCCGTCAGGCGTGCAGCAAACCCGATCAATCCTGACGTCTACACGGCTGAGCGAATTCAACGCAGCAGCCAACTGATTCACGCCCTGCAGCAGGGTCTGAAACTGGATATCGATGCGCTCAGCACGGATGAGCGCATTGGTCTGCTACTAATGAGTGCGGCCTACAACGGCGGATTGCTCGATGTGGCTCAGCTGAATGCCATGCTCAGTACGACGCCAGACAGCATCGAGTGGGTAGCGGGAATTCCCGAGATACGTCTGCCGCTATCGATCCGCGGCAATGCCGTCGCTGAATTTCGGCAGTGGTTCCCTGATCCGGCAACGCTGGCTCTGTTGATACGCTGCGTGGATGATGTTCAAAAAAGCACCGGCAAACTAAAGCGTAGAAATTGGCACATGCGCTGTGTCTGTGCATTCCTGAAGAAGGTTGAGGTACCTGAACAGTATCATCCAGAGAATCCCAGCGACCTGTTTGATTTTCTAAGGATGCAAATGCAGTTGCGGCTGCCGCAGGTGCTGGTGAATTTTGCATGCCGCAAGGGTTTTGTCTCGCAGTCACTGCGCCCCTCATCTTGGGGCAATATTCTCCGCCTAGATGATCTCGAGGACCCTGCGGGGACTTATGACGATGAATCTGTTTCGGATGTAACTGAGGATAACCCTGACCCACCCGCATGGCTGGAGGAACTGCGCGATCGGATCCGGGACAACCTGCCCATAGAGAGCCCTTTGCAAGCGGAGTCTCATGGAGAACTTCCCGGCCTAATCCAGAGTTGGCTTGCCTACATGCTGGGTGGCGCCTCCGCATACGGCCACAGTATTGGGCGAAGCACGATAAAGCGATATACCCAAGTACTAGGCGCAGCACTTTCCTCTCGGTTAGATGGCATAAGCATCTTCGAGCTCGAAATTGACGCGCTCGAACTTGTGTATGAATCCGCACTGGATGCTCAGGCCACAGATAGCAAACGGCGCACCCTGGCCAAGGCAGTCCAGGAGTTTCACACGTTTCTGCAGCGTCGTTACAACTACCCGACAATCAGCCCCTACTCAATCCTAGGCATCGGCAAAGGTGTGACCAGGGTAGATGCTCGCATTATCAGCGAGGAGCAGTACCAATTGGTTATGCAGGCGCTCGGCACATGCGGGCTTGAGCTGCGAACGCCACGTCTGGTGACGGCTGCGAGGCTTTTGTTGATCTTGGGGTTCCGGTTGGGATTGCGGCGTAACGAGGCTCTAAAGCTTCGCCTTCGTGATTTGCATCTGCCCGAATTTTCAGCAGCGGAGTGCGCGCATATACAAGCTCGGCAATCGCATATGCGCAGGCTATCTAAAGATGAACAGGCCAGAATAGAGCTGCCCGTTGACCTGCTCATTCGCCCCCATGCACAGCGTGGGTTGAAAACCCAGAATGCGGTTCGGAGTTTGCCGCTGCGTGAGCTGCTTGAGCCCGATGAGCTCACATTGCTGATCGACTGGTATCGAGAGCGGCAGCAGGAAGAAAGCCAAAATTCAACGTCGGAATTCCTGTTCTGCATCCCACAGCTGAGAACTCAGTGGGTCAGCGAGAGCTGCCTGTTCCCAGCTCTACATGACTGCATGCGAGCAGTCACGGGTTCCGAGTTCCTGCATTACCATCACCTGCGCCATTCCTGCGCCACGTGGTTTTTGCTCAAGTTGATGGGTGCGCAGAATGCGCTATCACCAGAGCTGATTTTCAAAGATCTGCCCCTTACCACTCGCTGGCTCAGAGATGACCTCAGGTTGCGTAAGGCGATGTTGCCTGTAGAGGGCCCCACCCGGCGAATCGTCCATATTGTCAGTGCCATCCTCGGGCACGGCAGCCCAAAAACCACACTGTTGCACTACGTCCATAGCCTGCCTCAGATCATGGCGATGATGTGGCAATGGAATCCCCAGAACTGGATATTCAACGCCGCAAACGTCGCCAAGATAGCCGAGGTAAGCCAACCCACCATGAGCACTGAGCCCCGTGAAGGCATTTCAGCTGAGTGCGGCGTGCTACTCGACATCATCGGTCGCATTAGACCCCTGAAGGAGCGTAAGCGTACTCGGAAGAAGGCGTGTCCAGGCCAGGCTCAACAGGTGGAGCAGAACTGGGCGATCGGACGAATTCAGGCAATCGAGTCGATGCTCGCCTATGCCTCATATGCCGAACAGACAGGTCGAGAGGTCAATCTCGACTGGGTCGAGTTTTCTGCTGAGGAGCGCGAAATGATGCTGGAGCGGGCACGCTATATCCGCGGCATGCATCAGCGTCCTGGAACAAACGACCCAAGGCCGAAACATAGGCTGCAACCAGCACTTCATACAGACGCCCCATCATGTCTGTCGCTGCTGCCCTCGCCTCCGAGACATGGCGGACGGGAGGCCGTGACCGAATACGCACAGCGCATGTATGAGCTGCTCGAAGGCCCTGACAGTGAACGCGCCCAACGCGTGATTGATGATTTTGTTGAGCGCTGCTGGAAGACGGAAACCACGCTGCGATTCCAGCGCGACCGTGACGAGGAACATGCTCAGGACTATCTGTGGTTTCTCAGTGTTATAGGTGTTCCGGCTCGGTCTATAGAGCTGATCGTCTACGACACCAACAAGCCGAAGACAACCAAGTCTTACTGGCGTCAACAACTCGGAAACACTCGCCGCCCGTTCATTCAGCACGCGCCTGAGAACAACGATGTAGCGAATCTACATTTGGGTATAAGGGCGAAGCTTGAGTTAAAGGATCAGGCTAAGGAGAACCATCACTCCGGCGCGGCCTTGCGCTACCTGATGTTGATGGCTTCCATTGACTGGCATTTCCGCGCCTGACCCAGTCCGGAGGGCTTTCAGCCCTCCGGATCATCCTGCAGTTCCAGCAAATCGCCCACCTGGCAGTTCAGGTACTGGCAGATTATTTCCAGGTCCTTGAGCTCCACCCTCTGTGCGGTCTCGTGATAGAGCCGTGTAAGGGTTCCGCGGTTGATCCCCGTGTCCCTGACCACTTCACTGATCTTCAGTTTCCGCTCGCCCAGTAAGCGAGACAAATGGCACTTGACCATCTAAATCCCCAAAAATGATCTACAGAAGATCATTTTGTCCTTGCAACGCTCAAAATGAGCGTTATATTGATCTGTAGGAGATCATTATGAGCTATCAGGAGCTCATAAGAATCCGCTGTCGTTCAATTTAGCAGAGAGGGCATTGCTATGTCTCACACCTATCTGACCACCGAGGAGCTGGCCACGCGTATGAAGTACGACGTGCGCACCATCCGTAACCGCCTGAAGGACTCGGTACTGCTCGAAGGCATCCATTACTTCCGCCCGTTTGGTGGTCGAAAGATCCTGTTCATTTGGGAGGCCATCGAAAAGGACATGCAGAAGCATTCCCGCACCTCCAGTTTGATACCTATGGCCGGCGGAGGCATTTGCCATGGGTAAGATTCGTGCCCGTGCCGACAACGAGAAGTTGTTCTTCGACTTCACTTATCTGGACAAACGCTGCCGTGAGCAAACCACGTTGCCTGATACGCCGGCCAATCGAAAAAAGCTGGAGAAAATCCTTGAGCGTATTGAGGCAGAAATCACGCTGGGAAGCTTCGACTATGCCACTTACTTTCCGCAAAGCAGCAAGGTTCAGGAGTTCGCAAGACTGCGGGCTGGCTGCGCGATATTGAAGACTCCACCATTTAGGGACTTCGCCGAACGCTGGTTCGACGAAAAGCGTGTGGAGTGGCGCGACACACATACAACGACGGTACGTCAGACCCTTGATAAATACCTGCTACCAACATTCGGCAGACAAGAAGTCAGCGCCATCACCAAGGCAGAAATCCTGTCCTTCCGCTCGGCACTCGGCAAAGTTCCCGGGCTGAAGGGGCAGGCTCTGTCAGCGACGCGAATCAACCACATCATGACGCCATTGCGCATGATCCTTAGTGAGGCGGCTGACCGGTTTGAGTTTACTTCACCGTACCTCAACATCAAATCGCTGAAGGTTCCCAAGACCGATGTGGAGCCGTTCACTCTGGATGAAGTGCTGCAGATTCTCGGTGCCGTGCGCGAGGACTTCCGCAACTACTACACGGTGCGCTTCTTCACCGGGATGCGCACGGGAGAAGTCGACGGCCTGCAGTGGAAATTCGTCGACTTTCAGAGGCGGCAAATCCTTATCCGCGAAACTTGGGTCGGTGGCCGGCTCGACTACACGAAGAATGACGGCTCGCAACGCGAAATCGACATGTCTGGCCCGGTGTACAAGGCCCTGCTCGATCAGCAGAAGAAGACGGGGAGTGGTCAGTTCGTCTTCTGTTCTCGGGAAGGTACGCCTTTTTCGTACCGCAACATCAACAACAGGGTTTGGTTTCCGCTGCTGCGTCATCTGGGGCTGCGCCAGCGACGCCCTTACCAGACCCGCCATACGGCTGCGACCCTTTGGCTGGCTGCAGGCGAAAACCCGGAGTGGATTGCCCGGCAGATGGGCCACACAACTACAGAGATGCTGTTCCGCGTCTACTCGCGCTACGTGCCTAACTTGACCCGACGTGACGGAAGCGCCTTCGACAATCTGATCCAAGCCAATTTGAAGGACTGAGGAGTACTCACATGAAATTGATCAACCGCAGCAACGTCACGTACCTGCATCCGGCGATGGAAGCTCGTGAACACCAGTACTTGAAGCATTTGGCTTCTGCCATGAGCCACTACCTCGAGAGCCCCAACGGCAATGAACTGGTCTGCATCCTTGGCTCCGGCTACGAGAAGAACAACCGCCAGGCGCTCGATACCTGGGTCGCCTATCACCGTAATGAGGTCTTCGAGAAACGGTTGGAGGGGCGCAGCCCGCTGGACTTCCTGATCGAAAAGCTGGAGAGCATGCTCAACAACTAAAGTAACGAAGGGGCCGAAAGGCCCCTTCTGCTTAGGTGCTTTCAGATGGGTTGGGAGTTGTGCCTGATTGTGGCTAATACTCAATCTCTGCGAAGTAACCGGCATGCCATCTCACCGTGCGGCACGCTTTGGGCACAGAATTGGCACAGCCTGAAAAGCCGCCGCTAGATGACACTGAGGGCAGTGCTCATCGCAGCCTGAGAGCTGGCATCAAGGGAATTTTGCTGGAGGGCGCCGATTCAGCAGCGGAAGCGGCGAAGCCTTAGAAAAAGGCCATTGAATCAAGAGGATATGGCGCACCTGGCGGGATTCGAACCCACGACCCTTGCCTTCGGAGGGCAATACTCTATCCAGCTGAGCTACAGGTGCGTATGTGTTGCGGCGAACTATTTGACCACTAGCCTGCACCCTTCTCAACTCGATGATCACTGCCTTCGGAGGGCAGTACTCTATCCAGCTGAGCTACGAGTGCGTTGCGGGGCGCAATCATACGCATCTCGGCGGTTAGCGTCTATTCTGCATGAGTGTGCATTATTCAGAACGGACTTTACACTTTTGGGCCGTCTGAACCTTAGTTTCAGAAGTTTTTGCCATTATTTTATGGATTTTGCTTGGTCGCCTATTGCCCTTTACCCCTGCCGATCCTAGGATTCGTTTGAGATTTCAAACGGCGTGTTCGGTCATTCTGAACCCTCGCGCGTTCAACGGCTCTGAATCCATTACCAGGCCCCGCACGGCTCCCTTTTCGGCCTTGCGGGCTCTGCCCGTGACTCCAACGACTTACGCCGACGCCCGGGCGCCGGAACTGAAGGAGACTGCCATGCAACTGAAAGACCCCCAGCTGCTGCGCCAACAGGCTTATATCGATGGCCAGTGGTTGGACGCCGACAGCGGTCAGACCATTGCCGTGAACAACCCGGCCACTGGCGAGATCATCGGCCATGTTCCGAAGATGGGCCGTGCTGAAACCCGCCGCGCCATAGAGGCCGCCGAGAAGGCGCTGCCGGCCTGGCGTGCGCTGACCGCCAAGGAGCGTGCGAACAAGCTGCGTCGCTGGTTCGAGCTGCTGATGGAAAACCAGGATGACCTGGGCCGCTTGATGACCCTGGAGCAGGGCAAGCCGCTGGCTGAAGCCAAGGGCGAGATCGCCTACGCCGCCTCCTTCATCGAATGGTTCGCCGAAGAAGCCAAGCGCGTATACGGTGACGTGATCCCCGGCCACCAGCCGGACAAGCGCCTGATCGTGATCAAGCAGCCGATCGGTGTCACCGCGGCCATCACCCCGTGGAACTTCCCCGCCGCGATGATCACCCGCAAGGCCGGTCCGGCGCTGGCCGCTGGTTGCACCATGGTGATCAAGCCAGCCTCGCAGACTCCGTTCTCCGCACTGGCCCTGGTCGAGCTGGCCGAGCGCGCCGGTATCCCGAAAGGTGTGCTCAGCGTGGTCACCGGCAGCGCTGGCGAAGTGGGTGGCGAGCTGACCAGCAACCCGATCGTGCGCAAGCTGTCCTTCACTGGCTCGACCGAAATCGGCCGCCAGCTGATGGCCGAATGCGCCCAGGACATCAAGAAGGTGTCGCTCGAGCTGGGCGGCAACGCGCCGTTCATCGTCTTCGATGACGCCGACCTGGATGCCGCCGTCGAAGGCGCACTGATCTCCAAGTACCGCAACAACGGCCAGACCTGCGTCTGCGCCAACCGTATCTACGTGCAGGACGCCGTCTACGATGCCTTCGCCGAGAAGCTGGTCGCGGCAGTGGGCAAGCTGAAGATCGGCAATGGTCTGGAAGATGGCACCACCACCGGTCCGCTGATCGACGAGAAGGCCGTGGCCAAGGTTCAGGAGCACATCGAGGACGCCGTGGGCAAAGGCGCCAAGCTGGCCCTGGGCGGCAAGCCGCACGCCCTGGGTGGCACCTTCTTCGAGCCGACCATTCTGCTCGACGTACCGAAAACCGCCGCCGTTGCTAAAGAAGAGACCTTCGGCCCGCTGGCGCCGCTGTTCCGCTTCAAGGACGAGGCCGAAGTGGTCGCCATGGCCAACGATACCGAGTTCGGCCTGGCTTCCTACTTCTATGCCCGCGACCTGGGCCGCGTGTTCCGCGTGGCCGAAGCGCTGGAGTACGGCATGGTGGGTATCAACACCGGCCTGATCTCCAACGAAGTCGCGCCGTTCGGCGGCGTGAAGGCGTCCGGCCTGGGCCGTGAAGGCTCCAAGTACGGGATCGAGGACTATCTCGAGATCAAGTACATGTGCCTCGGTGGAATCTGATTCGGAAATCCGCTGATTTCCAAGACGGGGCAAGGTGCGAAAGAGCGTGCGGCGCCCCGGTTGTAAGTCGTAACCCTATTGAGTCCCTTGCGGGCTCGGTTCAGTCGATCATCGCATGCTGGGCCGACCTCCCGCCGGGGATGACCATGAGGACACCATGAGCAAGACCAACGAATCCCTGCTGCAACGCCGTGCCGCCGCTGTTCCGCGCGGCGTCGGCCAGATCCATCCGATCGTCGCCGAGCGCGCCGAGAACGCCACCGTGTGGGACGTCGAAGGCCGCGAGTACATCGACTTCGCCGGCGGTATCGCCGTGCTGAACACCGGCCACCTGCATCCGAAGGTGATCGCTGCCGTTCAGGAGCAACTGACCAAGCTGACCCACACCTGCTTCCAGGTGCTGGCCTACGAGCCCTACATCGAGCTCTGTGAGGAGATCGCCAAGCGCGTACCGGGCGACTTCGCCAAGAAAACCCTGCTGGTCACCTCCGGCTCCGAAGCGGTCGAGAACGCGGTGAAGATCGCCCGCGCCGCCACCGGCCGTGCCGGCGTGATCGCCTTCACCGGCGCCTACCACGGCCGCACCATGATGACCCTGTCGCTGACCGGCAAGGTCGTGCCGTACTCCGCCGGCATGGGCCTGATGCCTGCTGGCGTGTACCGCGCCCAGGCGCCTTGCCCGCTGCATGGCGTGAGTGAGGACGAGTCCATCGCCAGCATCGAGCGCATCTTCAAGAACGACGCGCAGCCGCAGGACATCGCCGCGATCATCATCGAGCCGGTCCAGGGCGAGGGTGGTTTCTACGTCAACTCCCCAGCCTTCATGCAGCGCCTGCGTGCCCTGTGCGACCAGCACGGCATCCTGCTGATCGCTGACGAAGTGCAGACCGGCGCGGGCCGTACCGGCACCTTCTTCGCCACCGAACAACTGGGCGTGGTGCCCGACCTGACCACCTTCGCCAAGTCCGTTGGCGGCGGCTTCCCGATCTCCGGCGTGTGCGGCAAGGCCGAGATCATGGACAAGATCGCTCCCGGTGGTCTGGGCGGCACCTACGCCGGCAGTCCGATCGCCTGTGCTGCGGCCCTGGCCGTGCTCAAGGTGTTCGACGAAGAGAATCTGCTGGCGCGCTCCAACGCCGTGGGCGAGAAGCTCAAGGCGGGCCTCAAGACCATCGCGGAGAAGCACAAGGTGATCGGTGACGTGCGCGGCCTGGGTTCGATGGTCGCCATTGAGCTGTTCGAAGGCGGCGACCACAGCAAGCCGGCTGCCGAGCTGGTCGGCAAGATCGTCGCCCGTGCGCGCGACAAGGGCCTGATCCTGCTGTCGTGCGGTACCTACTACAACGTCATCCGTTTCCTGATGCCCGTCACCATCCCTGACGCGCAACTGGAAAAAGGCATCGCCATCGTTGCCGAGTGCTTCGACGAACTGGCCTGAGCTGTAAGTTGAGCACGCGCCTGCGTGCTCATCAAAAGACCCGCCTTGTGCGGGTCTTTTTTTGCCTTGGATTCTCTATCTGGTTGACGAGGTAAAGTGATCGTTTTACCTTGGCCTCGATGAATATAGATACCAAACTCATCTCAGCCGCCGAAAATCTGTTCGACTGTCATGGCTTCAGCGCAACCGGCATGGATCGACTGGCCCAGGCCGCAGGGATGTCCAGCCGGACGTTGTACAAACACGCCGGCAGCAAGAACGAGCTGATTGCCGCGGTGCTGATGACCCGTGGGCAGCGTTTCTTGCAGCGTCTTGAGGTCGACAGTGTCGAGGCGTTGTTCGATGCGTTGGCCGGCTGGATGAGCGAAGAGGGCGCGCGCGGTTGCCTGTTCCTGCGTGCTCAGGGCGAGCTCGGCAGCGCGGTATCGGAAGTCACCGAGGCGGTGCTCGCCTACAAGGTTCGATTCGCTGAGGCGGTTGCGCAGATTCTTACGCGTCAGCTCGGAGCGAACGCCAATGCCGAGCTGGTTGAGCAGGTCGTCATCCTCATCGAGGGGGCGACGGCTGCAGCCAGCTACCGTGGCCTGGATGCCGTCGCCAGCGCACGCAAGGCCGCGAGCCTACTGGTCGAGCGAGCGCGTACATGAGCCGCGGGCTCTATCTCGGCGGCGCCGGCTTCGGTTTGATCGCCGTGTGCTATGGCTTCGCCCGTTTCGCGTTCGGCCTGTTCCTGCCACAGATCGAGGCTGACCTCGTGTTGCCGGATGCCGTTGGCGGTCTGATCGCCGGTGGCTCCTTTCTCGGCTACTGCCTGGCCATTGTCCTTGCCGCGCAATTGACCGAGCGTATTGGCGCTCGTGCTGTTGCGGTGTGCGCGGCGCTGGTTGCCGCCTTGGGCATGCTGGGTATAGCGCTGGCACCCACGGCTGCTTGGCTGGCCGGTGCAGTGCTGTTGGCGGGGATGAGTACCGGCTTGGCTTCCCCTCCCATGGCCGCAGCGGTGGCGGCAGTGATAGAGCCGCGACGACAGGACGCCACCAATACGCTGATCAATGCCGGTACCAGTGCCGGGGTCATCCTCTGCGGCCCTGTGGCGCTGCTGCTCGGCGCTGAGTGGCGCCTGGCCTATGCCGTGTTCGCCTGCTCGGCCCTCGCTCTGGCGCTGTTTGCGTACTTCTGCGTACCTGCTACCGCGCGCTCGCGGGAGCCTGCCACCAGGGGCGGGCCGCGGTTCAGCATCACGCTGAAGCGCCTCGTCGTGGCTTCGTTACTGATGGGCGCGGCCAGCACGGCGCTGTGGTCGTTTGGCAGTCAGATCGTCGCGCAGCGCCTGAGTTGGGGGAGCGCGGGCTCTGGTTTGCTCTGGGTGGTGATCGGCGCTGCCGGCATCGCTGGCGCAGGTGCCGGCAGCCTGATCGCTCGGCTAGGCGTGGACTGGGCGAATCGCCTGTGTCTTGGCGCTCTGGCGGTCGCCATCGTCTTGGTCGGCATGGGCAACATGCCCGCCTCGGCACTGCTCGGCGGTGCGTTGTTTGGCGCGGCCTACATCACCCTGAGTGGCATCTATCTGGTCTGGGGTGTGTCGGCGCTTCCCGAGCGGCCTGCGACCGGGCTCACCATCGCCTTTCTCAGCATCGCCATCGGTCAGACGCTGGGGGCGCCGGTCTTCGGTTTGCTGATGAGCAGGCTGAGCATGGATCACGCCGTGTGCCTGTTCGCGCTGTTGGCACTGGCTGCCGGGGCGATGCGCTCGACCGTCGCCGAGACTGTGCGTTCGAGCCCCATCGGCTGCGCAGAAAAAGGCCCGCACTAGCGGGCCAAAGGGTGACAAGCAACAACAGGATTCGGTGCGGCGGGAACCTGCTGGGCAGATTCCAGTCGAGTGCTTACTTGGGTTCGAAAATCACGTAGACCTTGCGGCAGGCTTCGAGCACTTCCCAGGTGCCGGAAAAACCAGCGGGAATCACGAAGCGGTCGCCAGCGCGCACGGTCTTGGCGTTGCCGTCGGCATCACGCAGCACGGACACGCCCTGGAGAATCTCGCAGTACTCGTGCTCGGTGTAGTTCACTGTCCACTGACCGACTGCGCCTTCCCAGATACCGGTGCTGAACTGGCCGCACGGGCTGCTGTAGTGGTTGCGCACGCTTTGCTCGGGGTCGCCCTTGAGCACTTTTTCCGGCGCTGGGCGATAGTGTTCGGCGGCCGTGCCGGCCTGGGCGAAGTCGACGATCTGCTCGATGTTCATCTGGCTGTTCCGTGGTGTCGGTGGCGGCAACCGCGCGGCCAGCGGGGCTGTCGCGGGAAAGTCGTGGCAGCAGTCTATGTTTAAAAAAACGAACATGACAAGGGCTTTTGCCGGCCTATGTCAAAAATATTGAAAAGCCACAGCCCTCTGGTTTAGTGTGGCGAACAGGATTTGGCCAGCGATCTGGCCTTGCAGAATTATTGACAGCGCGCGCCATGATGCGCGTCGCTTCCACCCATTGAGAGGATGCCGGAATGACTAGCCTGACTCGTGCCGACTGGGAACAGCGTGCCAAGACCCTGACCATCGAAACCCGTGCGTTCGTCCATGGTGAGTACCGCGCTGCCGAGTCTGGCGCCACCTTCGAATGCATCAGCCCGGTCGACGGCCGCCTGCTCGGCCTGGTGGCCAGCTGTGACCAGGCCGACGCCGAAGTGGCGGTCAAGGATGCTCGCGCTACGTTCGAATCCGGTGTGTGGTCGCGCCTGGCCCCGGCCAAGCGTAAGAAGGTGATGATCCGTTTCGCCGAGCTGATCGAAGAGCATGGCCAGGAGCTGGCGCTGCTGGAAACCCTCGACATGGGCAAGCCGATCAGTGACTCGCTGAGCATCGACGTCGGCAGCGCCGCCAACGCCATCCGCTGGAGCGGCGAGGCCATCGACAAGATTTACGACGAAGTCGCCGCCACTGCCCACGATGAGCTGGGCCTGGTCACTCGCGAGCCGGTCGGCGTGGTCGCTGCCATCGTGCCGTGGAACTTCCCGCTGCTGATGACCTGCTGGAAGCTCGGCCCGGCGCTGGCTACCGGTAACTCGATCATCCTCAAACCATCCGAGAAGTCGCCGCTGACCGGCATCCGCATCGCCCAGCTGGCCATCGAGGCTGGTATTCCGGCTGGTGTGTTCAACGTGCTGCCGGGCTTCGGCCATACCGTGGGCAAGGCTTTGGCCCTGCACATGGACGTCGACACCCTGGTGTTCACCGGCTCGACCAAGATCGCCAAGCAACTGATGATCTACGCGGGCGAGTCGAACATGAAGCGCGTCTGGCTGGAGGCCGGTGGCAAGAGCCCGAACATCGTCTTCGCCGACGCGCCGGACCTGCAGGCCGCTGCCGAATCTGCCGCCAGCGCCATTGCCTTCAACCAGGGCGAAGTGTGCACCGCCGGTTCGCGCCTGCTGGTGGAAAATTCCATCAAGGACAAGTTCGTGCCCATGGTGGTCGAGGCGATCAAGGCCTGGAAACCGGGCAACCCGCTGGACCCGGCTACCAACGTCGGTGCGCTGGTCGATACCACGCAGATGAACAACGTGCTGAGCTACATCCAGGCCGGCCATGACGACGGTGCCAAACTGGTGGCCGGCGGCAAGCGGGTGATGGAAGAAACCGGCGGCACCTACGTCGAGCCGACCATCTTCGACGGCGTGAACAACGCCATGCGCATTGCCAAGGAAGAGATTTTCGGCCCGGTGCTGTCGGTGATTGGCTTCGATGACCAGGACGAGGCCATCGCCATCGCCAACGACACCATCTATGGCCTGGCTGCAGCGGTGTGGACCAGCAACCTGTCGCGTGCCCACCTGGTCGGCAAGGCGCTGCGCGCCGGCAGCGTGTGGATCAACCAGTACGACGGCGGCGACATGACTGCGCCGTTCGGTGGTTTCAAGCAGTCCGGTAACGGCCGTGACAAGTCACTGCACGCGTTCGACAAGTACACCGAGCTGAAGTCCACCTGGATCAAACTGTAACGATAGCGGGGCGATCTTCTGGTCGTCGGCCATACGGCGTTGCGTCCTCGCTTTCAATGCTCACGTACTGCAGTACGCTGCGCTTGAAAGCTCCGGGGCGCCTTGTTTGGCCTTAGCCCAGGAGATCCTGATCGAAGTTGGTTTCGGGCGAAGATCTGTTTTAAAACGCCCAACTTGCGGCCGGGCTCCCTGAAGAGGGGTCCGGCCGTTGTCTTTGCAGCCACTCGTTAACCAAGGAATTCACCAATGCGTTGGGGCACCTATTTCGCCGTTTGCTCGGCGGTCATCAGCATCGGCCTGGCGCTGGGCGTGACCATGCCGCTGGTTTCGCTGCGCCTGGAAAGCTGGGGCTACGACTCCTTCGCCATCGGCGTGATGGCGGCGACTCCGGCTGTCGGCGTGCTGCTCGGTGCCTTGCTGGCTGGGCGTCTGGCGGCGCGCTTCGGTACCACGGTGCTGATGCAGCTGTGCCTGCTGCTCGGCGCAGTGTCGGTGGCCGGGCTGGCGCTGGTGCAGAATTACGCAGTCTGGGTAGGTCTGCGTCTGTTCATCGGCGTGGCGCTGACCGTGGTGTTCATCCTCGGCGAAAGCTGGATCAACCAACTCGCCGTGGAGAAATGGCGCGGTCGTCTGGTGGCCTTGTACGGCACCGGCTACGCCCTCAGCCAGCTCAGCGGCCCGCTGCTGCTGACGGCGCTCGGTACCGCCACCGATGCCGGTTTCTGGACGGGCGTGTGCCTGCTGATCGGCGGTTCGCTGATTCTGCTCGGGCGCACCGGCGCACCCAAGGTGGATGCGCACAGCGCCTCCGGGCGCGGGCTGCTGGTGTTCTGCCGCAAGCTGCCGGCGATTGCCTGGGCGGTAATGCTGTTCGCCGCCTTCGAGGCGATGATGCTGACCCTGTTGCCGATCTACGGACTGCGCCAGGGCTTCACCCAGGAAGTGGCGCTGTTCATGGTCAGTGTGGTGGTGGTCGGCGATGCGGTGCTGCAGCTTCCCATCGGCTGGCTAGCCGACCGCATGTCACGGCAAATGCTGTTCCGCGCATGCGGCTGCGTACTATTGGTATCCAGCCTGGCCATTCCACCGTTGTTGCACACGCCGGTGATCTGGCCAGTGTTGGTGGCCTTTGGCGCCAGTGCCGGTGGCCTGTTCACCTTGTCGCTGATCATGATCGGCGAGCGTTATCGTGACGACGAACTAGTGCGTGCCAATGCTCACGTCGCCCAGTTGTGGGGGCTGGGCTGCCTGATCGGGCCGCTGACCACCGGGGCCGTCAGCCAGTGGCTAAGCGGCCATGCGCTGCCGCTGATGATGGCCACTGGTGCCTTCGTGTTCATCATCCTGGCGAGCAAGCGCGGGGCCTTCAGCGAGATGGAAACGGCGCGTTCCTGAATCCGCTCAGCGCCACTGCCCGAGGTCCTGCGTGTGCTGCAGGTCGGCTTCTTCGATCAACTCGGCGATGGTCGCGCCGATCTGCTTCACCGCCGCCTCGATCACGTCGCTCGGCGGCTCGGCGTAGTTCAGGCGGATGCAGTTACGGTACTTGCCGGCCGCCGAGAAGATGCTTCCAGGCGCGATCTGGATCTTGTGCGGCAACAGCGCGCGGTTGAGCTTCTGGCTGTCGAAGCCCTGCGGCATCTCCACCCAGAGCATGAAGCTGCCCTGCGGGCGGCTGACCCGAGTGCCGGCCGGGAAATAGCGGCTGACCCAATCCACCATCAGGTCGCGGCTGCGCAGGTACTGCGCGCGCATACGCCGTAGGTGCGGTTCGTAGTGCCCGTCCTTGAGGTATTCGGCAATGGCTAACTGGGGCAGCTGGGCGGTGCTGCCGGTGCCCAGGTACTTCATGTGCACCACCTGCTCCAGATAGCGCCCGGGAGCGATCCAGCCCACTCGCAGGCCCGGTGCCAGGGTCTTGGAGAAGGAGCTGCAGAACAGTACACGGCCGTCCTCGTCGAACGACTTGATGCTGCGCGGCCGTGGGTAGCTGTAGGCGAGGTCGGCGTAGACGTCGTCCTCGATGATGGCCACGTCGAAGCGCTGCGCCAGGGCGACCAGGGCGCGCTTGTTGGCGTCGGGCATGATGTAGCCGAGTGGATTGTTGCAGTTCGGCGTGAGCTGGATGGCCTTGATCGGCCACTGCTCCAGGGCCATTTCCAGGGCGTCGAGGTTGATCCCGGTGAGCGGGTCGGTGGGCAGTTCCAGCGCCTTCATGCCGAAGCCCTTTAGTGCCTGCATCACGCCGTGAAAGCTCGGCGAGTCGACCGCAACGATATCGCCGGGCTGGCAGATGGCGCGCACAGCCGCTGACAGTGCTTCGTGGCAACCAGTGGTGACCACCAGGTCTTCGGCCTCCAGCTGGCAACCGGAGTCGAGCATCAGCCGGGCGATCTGTTCGCGCAGGCGGATGTCGCCGCGAATGCCGCCATAGGTCAGTACATCCGGGTCCTGCCGACGCGCCTGGCGCGACAGGTTGCGCAGCAGCGGTTTCAGCGTCGGGCCGCTGATGTCCGGGCGGCCACGGCCCAGCTGCAGCATGTCGTGCTGCGGTGAGCTGCTGATCAGCTCCAGCACGTGATCCCACTGCGAAACTTCAACCGGCCTCTGCGCCGCGCGGCTGATCTGCGGCAGCGCGGGCATCTGCCGCCCCAGTGGTACGAAGTAGCCGGACTTCGGCCGTGGCGAGGCCAGACCCATGTCCTCCAGATGGCGGTAGGCCTGCTGCACCGTGCTGAGGCTGACGCCATGCTCCTGGCTGAGGCTGCGTACCGACGGCAGACGGTCGCCGGGGCGGTACAGCCCCTGCTCGATGCGGGTGCCGAGCAATTCGGCCAGATTCAGATAGAGCGTCATGACAGTCGTCCGGTTGGTGCAGGGTGTATGAACTGAGACCAGTACAGATCAGCGCGAAAATTCCCATTCAGGGGAAAATGCGTGAAATCTGTATGGAGTTAATAAGAGTTTTTTGAATCTGTCATGACTTTTCTTATGGCGGCATTCTGATCCCCCATGACAGAAGACAACGGGAGAGAGCCATGACTGGGTTCAGCAATACAGATTTCGTCGCAGTGGGTGAGACCGTGCGGGTCGCTATGCACAAGAGCGAGGTTCGCCACTTTGGCCGCAATTGGCCGGCCTTCTGGCGGCGTCTGAGCACCCGCCGCATGCTGCTCAAACTCAATGACCAGCAACTGCGCGATATTGGCCTTACCCGCGGCCAGGCCGAGCGCGAGGCGAACCTGCCGTTCTGGAAGCTGTAGCCCGGATGCAGTCCGGGTCTACAACTTTGCGGACTATGGGTAGGAGCGGCTTCAGCCGCGATTGTTGTCTGCGCCTAGAGCAATTCTTTCAGCCTGTGCCAGGCCATCCCCAGTGCCAGCAATGGCGAGCGCAGGTGCTTACCACCGGGGAAGGTCATGTGCGGCACCTTGTCGAACAGGTCGAAGCCACGGCTTGCCTGACCGGCGATGGCCTCGCCGAGCAGTTTGCCAGCCAGGTGCGTGGCGTTGACGCCGTGGCCGGCGTAGGCCTGGGCATGGAACACGTTGAGCTGATCCTTGAGTCGGCCGATCTGCGGCAGGCGGTTGGCGCCGATGCCGATCATCCCGCCCCATTGGTAGTCGATGCGCACGTCTGCCAGTTGGGGGAATACCTTGAGCATCTTCGGCTTCATGTAGCCGGCGATATCCGCCGGATCGCGCCCCGAATAGTGGCAGGCACCGCCGAACAGCAGGCGGCGATCAGCAGAGAGGCGGTAGTAATCCACGGTCACACGCTGGTCGCAGAGCGCCATGTTCTGCGGGATCAGTTGCCGCGCCTGCTCTTCGGAGAGTTGTTCGGTGGCGATGATGTAGCTGCCGGCCGGTAACACCTTGCCACCCAGTTGCGGGTTGAGGCCATTGAGGTAGGCGTTGCAGGCCAGTACCAGATATTGGGCGCGCACCTGGCCACCTGCGGTGTGCACGCGCACCTCATTGCCGTAGTCGATGCGTGTCACCGGCGAGTCTTCGAACAGCTGCGCACCGAGCGATTGGGCGGCAGCGGCTTCGCCAAGGGCCAGGTTGAGCGGGTGCAGGTGGCCCGAGCCCATGTCGATCATGGCACCATGATAGTTGTCGGAGCCGACCACCTCATGGATGCGCTCCTTCGGCAGTAGGCGCAGTTCATGGCGATAGCCGATGCTTTCCAGCTCGGCCTTGTCTTCGGCGAAGCCTTCGTAATGCGCCGGTTTGTTGGCCAGGTCGCAATAACCCCAGGTCAGATCGCAATCGATCTGAAACTGCTCGACCCGGTTGCGCACGATCTCTACCGCCTCCAGCCCCATCAGCTTGAACTGACGCACGCCTTCCTTGCCGACCACCGATTCGAACTGTTCGACATCATGGCCGACGCCACGAATCAGCTGCCCGCCGTTGCGCCCGCTGGCACCCCAGCCGATCTTGCGCGCTTCCAGCAGCGCCACCGACAGACCTTTCTGAGCAAGTTCGATAGCGGTATTCAGGCCGCTGAAACCGCCACCGACGATGCACACGTCCACCTGCAGCTCACCGCCCAGGGGCGGGTAGGCCTGCTGGCGATTGACGCTGGCGGCGTAGTAGGAGGCGGCGTGCTGAGGGCTGTGGACGGGCTGTTGAACGCGGGCGTTCATGTGCGGAATCCTGATTGTGTTGTGTGGAAAATTCAACGCAGCATAAGCGCGTGATCCGTCCGACGCCAAGTGTCAGTCGGAAAAACAGGTGGGACAGCAGGATGTGGCGTGCTCCGCTCGCGGATCGGCGTATAGCCAATGCGTCTTTGAGGGGACTGGCCGTCAGCCTGCGGGCAGGCGCCAGCATGGCGCGGTAAACTGTCGCCTTCGTTGCCAGGCGCCCGCGTATGAGCTGCACAGACCGCAAGATCGACCACCTGCGTCGACAGATTCCGCGCTTCGACTGTGTGCCCGGTTGCCATGATTGTTGTGGGCCGGTCACGGCTTCGTCAGAGGAACTGGCGCGTTTGCCGGTCAAAAGCGATGCCGAACATGATGCGGCGCTGGCCGAGTACAACTGCGTGCACCTGGGACCGAACGGTTGCGAGGTGTACGACCAGCGCCCGCTGATTTGCCGCCTGTTCGGCACGACACCGCGTCTGCCTTGCCCGCATGGTCGCGGGCCGGAGCAGCCGATCGAGCCGGCGGTGGAGCGCCAGGTGCACCGGCTGATCGCCACCACTCGCCAGCGACTCGTCTAGGCTGATGGCTCCCACGCTCTGCGTGGTAGCCCCTGCGGTGGCGCTCCGCGCCACGATTTGTCGTGAGCAGCAGGCTGGCGCAAAACGTCCGGCAGGGTGTGGGAACGATCAACCATCCCGTAGGAGCGAGCTCTGCTCGCGAACCATGCCACGTAAAAGCTTCGCGAGCAGAGCTCGCTCCTACAGATTCACTCCGGCACCGGCAGTGCCAGGCTTTCCTTCACCTCTTCCATGACGATATAGCTCTTCGACTCGCGCACGTGCGGCAGTTTGAGCAGGATGTCGCCGAGCAGCTTGCGGTAGCTGGCCATCTCGTTGATGCGCGCTTTCACCAGATAGTCGAAGTCGCCGGACACCAGGTGGCACTCCAGCACGTGCGGCAACTTGAGCACGGCGCGGCGGAACTCCTCGAAGGTGTCGCCGGACTTGTAGTCCAGGCTGATTTCGACGAACACCAGCAGGTTGGCCTTGAGGTGCTGCGGATTGAGGCGGGCGTGGTAGCCCATGATGATGCCTTCGCGCTCCAGGCGGCGTACGCGCTCGGTACAGGGCGTGGTCGACAGCCCCACGCGTTCGCCCAGTTCGGTGAAGCTGATGCGCCCATCCTCTTGCAGGATACGGAGGATGTTGCGGTCGATCTTGTCCAGTTCACGACGACTCTGATGCTGGGTTCTCATGGGGAATCCGCCTCTGTAAAACGGCTTTTTGCCAAGAATTCTCGCCAAATATAGCTGTGTATATGGTGAAAAGCACTGCGCGGCTCTTCCTATACTGCGCCCATCGACAACAATGGCCTGTAACGCACGCGCCCTGGGCGCGGCGGGGAGAAAAACATGCGTGTTCTGGTTCTCGGCAGCGGTGTGATTGGTACCGCCAGTGCTTACTACCTCGCCCGTCAGGGCTTCGAGGTGGTGGTGGTCGACCGTCAGAACGGCCCGGCGCTGGAAACCAGCTTCGCCAACGCCGGCCAGGTTTCTCCGGGCTACGCTTCGCCCTGGGCAGCGCCGGGCGTGCCGCTGAAGGCCATCAAGTGGCTGCTGCAGAAACACGCTCCGCTCGCGATCAAGGCCACCGGTGACGTTGACCAGTACCTGTGGATGGCGCAAATGCTGCGCAACTGCACCGCCAGCCGTTATGCGATCAACAAGGAGCGCATGGTGCGCCTGTCCGAGTACAGCCGCGACTGCCTCGACGAGTTGCGCGCCGAGACCGGCATCGCCTACGAAGGCCGCCAGCTCGGCACCACCCAACTGTTTCGCACCCAGGCCCAGGTCGATGCTGCCGCCAAGGATATCGCCGTGCTGGAAGCCTCGGGCGTGCCGTTCGAGTTGCTCGACCGCGACGGCATCGCCCGCGTCGAGCCGGCCCTGGCTGGCGTCAAGCACAAGCTGGCCGGTGCCCTGCGCCTGCCCAATGACCAGACCGGCGACTGCCAGATGTTCACCACCAAGCTGGCGGACATGGCCAAGGCGCTCGGCGTCGAGTTCCGTTTCGGCCAGAACATCCAGCGCCTGGACGCCGTCGGTGATCGCATCAATGGCGTGTGGATCGACGGCAAGCTGGAAACCGCCGACCGCTACGTACTCGCTCTCGGCAGCTACAGCCCGCAACTGCTCAAGCCGCTGGGCATTCGTGCTCCGGTATACCCGCTCAAGGGCTACTCGCTGACCGTGCCGATCACCAACCCGGACATGGCACCGAGCTCGACCATTCTCGACGAGACCTACAAGGTTGCGATCACCCGCTTCGATGGCCGCATCCGCGTCGGTGGTATGGCCGAGATCGCCGGTTTCGACCTGTCGCTCAATCCGCGTCGTCGCGAAACCCTGGAGATGATCACCTCCGACCTCTACCCGGAAGGCGGCGATCTGCAACGCGCCGACTTCTGGACCGGCCTGCGTCCGGCCACGCCTGATGGCACGCCGATCGTGGGGGGTACCACCTTCCGCAACCTGTTCCTCAACACCGGTCACGGCACCCTGGGCTGGACCATGGCCTGCGGTTCCGGTCGTTTGCTCGCCGACCTGATGGCCAACAAGCGTCCGCAGATCAGCGCCGATGGCCTGGATATCTCGCGTTATTCGCGCAAGGCGCGTGAAGTCCAGAGCGCACCGCAGCCGCTGCGCACCTGATAGCCTTCGCGCTTTCGCAATCCAAGGAGCTTTACCCCTATGTCGATCCAGCGCCTGCATGTGGCCAAACGCTACAGCGAAGTGGTGATCCACAACGGCACGATCTACCTCGCCGGCCAGTTGGCTGATGACTTCGACGGTGACATCCGTGAGCAGACCCGGCAGACCCTGACCAACATCGACAAGATGCTGGCCGAGGGCGGCAGCGACAAGAGCAAGATCCTGTCGCTGACCATCTTCATCAAGGACATGGCCGACTATGACGGCCTCAACGCCGAGTACGACGCCTGGGTGGCCGATGGCCATGCGCCTGCTCGTGCCTGCGTCGAGGCGAAGATGTACAAGCCCGAAGTGCTGGTGGAAATGTGTGTGGTGGCTGCTGTCTGAGGCGGCCACAGCTTTTTGTTGCCTGCCTTCCATGGCGGCAACCCTCCGGGCCGTCGCAAGCGACGTCAAAAAATTCTCCCGGAATTTTTTTGTGTTGGCTTTTCACCCGGCTCCCCCGCCGGGTTTTTTTTGAATGGCGATTTGTCGGCATGACCCGGATGTCACCGGGCTACGAAAAATCGTCGCCTCAGCGAATGATTGAGAGAAACGAACCATGCGCCCCGCCCGTGCCCTGATCGACCTCGACGCCCTGCGTCATAACTACCGTCTGGCCCGCGAAATGAGCGGCGCTCGTGCTTTGGCCGTGGTCAAGGCCGATGCCTATGGGCACGGAGCGGTGCGTTGCGCGCAGGCACTCGAAGCCGACGCCGATGGTTTTGCCGTGGCCTGCATCGAAGAAGCGCTGGTGTTACGCGAGGCCGGCATCAGGGCGCCGATCCTGCTGCTCGAAGGCTTCTTCGAGGCCGACGAACTGGCGCTGATCGACCAGCATGACCTGTGGTGCGTCGCCCATGCGCAGTGGCAGATCGAGGCTATCGAGCAGGCCCAACTGAGCAAGCCGCTGACCGTCTGGCTCAAGCTGGACAGCGGCATGCATCGCGTCGGCCTGCATCCGGCCGAGTACCAGGTCGCCTATCGGCGTCTGCTGGCTAGCGGCAAGGTCAGCAAGATCGTGCTGATGAGCCACTTCGCTCGCGCCGACGAGCCCGAGTGCGAGCGCACGAGTGAGCAACTGGCGGTGTTCCAGCAGGCGCGCGAAGGTCTGAGCGCCGAGGTCAGCTTGCGCAATTCGCCGGCCGTGCTTGGCTGGCCTCAGGTACCCAGCGACTGGGTGCGCCCCGGCATCATGCTCTACGGCGCCACGCCGTTCGAGCAGGCACAGGAGCAGGCCGCGCGTCTGCGCCCGGTGATGACCCTGGAATCGAAGGTGATCAGCGTGCGTGAGCTGCCGGCTGGTGAGCCGGTAGGGTATGGCGCGCGTTTTGTGTCCGAGCGGCCGACCCGCGTCGGTGTCGTCGCCATGGGCTATGCCGACGGTTATCCGCGTCACGCGCCGACCGGTATGCCAGTGGTTGTGGACGGTCAGCTGACCCGCCTGATCGGTCGGGTGTCGATGGACATGCTCACTGTCGACCTGACCGATCTGCCGCAAGCCGGTCTCGGCAGCCGTGTCGAGTTGTGGGGCAAGCAGGTGTTGGCCAGTGACGTGGCCATGGCAGCGGGTAGCATCCCCTACCAGATTTTCTGCAACCTGCGACGGGTGCCGCTGCTCTATCTCGGCAACTGAGCCCGGATCGGAAGGCCACTTGCGCTGTACACTCCACGGCGCGCCAATTGCTTACTCGAACGGCTCTATCTCGAGGCTTTTCGAAAGAGCATGTGAGCCGTGTAGGCGAAGGGTGAACGCAAGTGTTGTAAATTCCGAACGCTATGCCATGATACGGACACTTTTCCGTCTCATATCCCAAGGGGGATTCCAGCATTGGACGTCGGCGTTCGACTGCAATCGATTCGTAAGCTCAAAGGCCTATCCCAGCGTGAACTCGCCAAGCGGGCGGGCGTCACCAACAGCACCATTTCCATGATCGAGAAGAACAGCGTGAGCCCCTCGATCAGCTCGCTGAAAAAGGTGCTCGGCGGCATTCCCATGTCGCTGGTGGAGTTCTTCTCCCTCGACATGGAGCAGGAGAACCAGGTTCAGGTGGTCTACCGGGCCTCCGAGCTGACCGATATCTGCAGTGGCGCCATCACCATGAAGCTGATCGGCAAGGCTCATCCGAGCCGCGCCATTTCCTTCCTCGACGAAACCTACCCGGCTGGCGCCGATACCGGTGACGAAATGTACGCCCATGAGGGCGAGGAAGCCGGCATGCTGGTCGAAGGCAAACTGGAACTGACCGTGGGCAACGAGGTGTTCATCCTCGAGCCGGGTGACAGCTACTACTTCGAGAGCAGCAAGCCGCACCGCTTCCGCAACCCGTTCGATGTGCCGGCGCGCTTGATCAGTGCCACGACGCCAGCGAACTTCTGATCAATAACCCTGCGACAATATGGGTTGTTTCGGTGGGCCGCGCTTGCCGTTATACTGACGCCCGCTCGCGAAACCGTGGCCGCGGGCGTGACTAGCCACGAAGAGGGTGTACCGTGAATCTGATGAAGAAAATGCTGGCAGTACCGGCTGCCGTATTGGCCCTGTGGGCAGTGACTGCTCAGGCCACGACCGATGAAGCTATCGCCGAGCGCCTCAAGCCTGTAGGCGACGTGTGCATCATGGGCGAAGAGTGCAAAGGCGTCGAAACCGTCGCTGCATCCGCCGGTGGTGGTGCACGTACCGCTGATGACATTATCGCCAAGCACTGCAATGCCTGCCACGCCACCGGCGTTCTGGGCGCACCGAAGATCGGTGACACCGCTGCCTGGAAAGATCGCGCCGATCACCAGGGCGGCCTCGACGGCATCCTCGCCGCTGCCATCTCCGGTATCAACGCCATGCCGCCGAAAGGCACCTGCGCTGATTGCTCGGATGACGAACTGCGCGAAGCGATCAAGAAGATGTCCGGTCTGTAATACCCGCCGCTTCCCTGAAAAAACCGCCCTCTGGGCGGTTTTTTCGTTTCTGGCGGTGGCATGCAACCATGCTGGTGGCTCAGTAGTCCAAGCAGCATTCGTCATGGATGTCGCGAGGAGCGCCAGATGCCGCACACCTGTACCCTCGAACAAGCCGTCGACCACGTGCTGAGCGAGATCGACGGGCCGATTCATCTGGGCCTGCCCCTTGGTCTGGGTAAACCCAATCGCTGGGTAAACGCGCTCTATGAACGCGTGCGCAATCTGCCCGAGCGTCAGCTGACCATCTACACCGCGCTGTGCCTGGCGCGCCCGCGTGCCGGCCAGGACTTGCAGCGACGCTTTCTCGAACCCTTCGTTGACCGGGTCTACGGCGATTATCCCGAGCTGGACTTTCTCGCCGATCTGCACGCCGGCAACCTGCCGGCCAACGTGCGTGTCGAGCAATTCTTCTTTCAGCCCGGCAGTCTGCTCGAATGCGAGCCAGCGCAGCAGGACTACATCAGCAGCAATTACAGCCATGTCGCCCGTGACCTCAATGCCAAGGGCCTGAATTTGGTCGCCCAGCTGGTGGCCGTTGACCCAGCGCACCCTGAGCATTTCAGCCTGAGCTGCAACCCGGATATCACTCTGGATCTACTGCCGCTGCTGGATAAGCGCCGTGAGGCTGGCGAAACTGTGCTCAGCGTCGCCCAGATCCACAGTGACCTGCCCTACATGGCCGGCGATGCCCAGGTGTCGCGCGATACCTTCGATATCCATATCGGCGAGGACGAGCGCACCACGCTGTTCTCCACGCCGAACATGCCCGTGACCTTGCAGGATCATTGCATCGGCCTGTTCGCCAGCACCCTGGTGCGTGACGGCGGCACCCTGCAGATCGGCATCGGCGCGATGGGTGATGCCCTGGCGTCGGCACTGATGGCCAGGCAGGCCGACAATGCTCGCTACCGCGCGCTGCTACGGGCGCTCCGTGCTGATGATTGGGCGGATGAGATTGCCGCCTGTGGCGGTCTCGAACCGCTCGCTCACGGGCTGTATGGCTGCAGTGAAATGTTCGTCAACGGCTTGCTGGCATTGGCCGAGGCCGGCCTGCTACGGCGCCGGGTTTACCCGGATCTGCGCCTGCAGCGTCTGGCCTGTAATGGTGCGCTGGATGAGCAGGGGCGGCCACACAGCGTTCAGGCGCTGGTCGACGCAGGGCTGCTAGCGACGTTGCAGCCGAGCGATCTGGCCTGGCTGCGCGAAAGCGGCCTGCTGCGCGGTGATGTGCGACTGGAGGCGGGCGAGCTGCAGTTGCTTGACGGTAGTCGCGTCGCCGCGGACCTCAGTGATCCCCAGACGCAGGCTCGCCTGCAGTCCTGTCTCGGCTGCGCGCAGGGCGGCGTGGTGCTGCATGGCGGTTTCTTTCTCGGCCCGGAAAGCTTCTACCGACGTTTGCGCGAGCTGGATGGTGCTGAACGGCAGCGCTTTGCCATGACCGGCATTCGCTATATCAACGAGCTGTACGGCGAAGAGGAGCTCAAGCGTCTGCAGCGCCGTGACGCACGCTTCATCAATACGGCTTTCACCATGACCCTGCTCGGCGCGGGGGTGGCTGATCAACTGGAAGACGGCCGCGTACTCAGCGGCGTAGGCGGCCAGTACAACTTCGTCGCCCAGGCCCATGCGCTGGAGGACGCGCGCTCGATCCTGCTGCTGCGCAGCTGGCGCGAGTCGGGCGGCGAGGTGAATTCGAACATCGTCTGGGAGTATGGCCACGCCACCATCCCGCGGCACCTGCGCGACATCGTGGTAACCGAGTACGGCATCGCCGATCTGCGCGGCAAGACCGACGCCCAGGTGATCGAGGCGCTGCTCAAGGTCAGCGATTCGCGCTTTCAGAGCGAACTGATCGAGCAGGCGCAGCAGGCCGGCAAGCTGCCGGCGGATTTCCGGCTCGATGAGCGCTTCTGCAACAACCTGCCCGAGCGGCTGGAGGCTCTGCGTGCAGAACATTCGCAGCTGTTCGCCGAATACCCGCTAGGCAGCGATTTCAGCGCGGTGGAGCAGGACCTGGTGCGGGCGCTGAGCTGGCTCAAGAGCAAGCTGCGTCTGACCGAAGTACTGGCGCTGGGCAAGGCCACGCTCGATGCGCCAGAGCCAGGCGCCTATCCCGAACACTTGCGACGCATGAGTCTGGAAGCGCCCGACGGGGTGCGTGAAGCCCTCTATCAGCGCTTGCTGCTGGCGGGCTTGCAGGCCACTGCCGGGGCCTGACGCGCGCGAGGGCGCGCACAGTTTTTAGTCGAGGAAGCGCACCTGGCCGTTCTCCAGCGCGGCAACACGGGCCAGCGACTCGACGCGGTAGCCTTCGCTCTCCAGCAGGTTGCGGCCGTCCTGGAAGGACTTCTCGATGACGATGCCAATACCGGCAATCTGCGCACCGGCTTGCTGGATCAGGTCGATCAGCGCCTTGGCGGCGTGGCCGTTGGCGAGGAAGTCGTCGATTACCAGCACCTTGTCGGCAGCCGTCAGGTGACGCGCGGAAATGGCGATGGTGCTTTCGGTCTGCTTGGTGAAGGAGAACACCTTGGAGATCAGCAGGTCGTCCTTGAGCGTCAGCGACTGAAACTTGCGCGCGAAGATCACCGGAATGCCCAGCTCCAGGCCAGCCATCACCGCCGGGGCGATACCGGAGGCCTCGATGGTGACGATCTTGGTGATGCCCTGGCCGGCGAAACGCTGGGCGAACTCGTGGCCGATCTCCTGCATCAGGCGCGGATCGATCTGGTGGTTGAGAAAAGCGTCCACCTTGAGTACATGCTCGGACAGCACGATGCCTTCGCTGCGAATCTTCTGTTTCAACGACTCCACGGTCGATCCTCTGGTTGAGCAGAAAAGCTGCGGATTTTCGCTCAAAATGACCTGCAATGTGTAGTGAAACCGCAGCCTGCCCGACAGTCGTGGTCAATTGACCGGTTAGACAGGTTGTTAGCCAGTGTCTGGAGCCCGGGTGCAATCCGCGGGCTGCTCCGTTCAGGCGCTCTTGGTCAGGCGGCGCAGGATGTCCTTGGGAATGCCGCGCGTGTCCAGCGGCAGCTTGTCCGGCGCGGGCTCCAGTCCCAGTTCGTAGAGCCAGTTGAGCGTGTACTCGCGCAGTTGCTTGAGTTCGTAGGCCTGCCACTGCTGACGAATCGTCGGAAAGGATTCGATCTCGTAGTCGAATGCGCGCAGTGGTTTGCGGCCGGTCAACGCGGCGCTGAGCAGTGGGTGGGCGTGCAGATCGTCGAGGGTGAACAGAAAGGACTCGCGCATGGCCACGCGCTGGGGAATGTCGAGGTTGGGTATCTGGGTGTAGCGATCCGGATTCAGTTCTACGTGCTGACGCTGCTCGCTGTGCTGATCTTCCGGCGACAGGCTCAGGACACTACCGCTTTCCAGGTCCAGCCAGTTCTCCTGCTGTTCGCGGCCGTTGATCAACTGAGTCAGCGTGTCGAGGTCGAGAGTGAATGTGCGCATGGTGCCAACCCCCTGTGTCTGAGCGGTATCTTCTTTCTGACTGGCAAAAATGACGAGGGTGCCAGCCCACCGAATAAACCGACCATACACCAGTCAGCCATGGCCTCAGCGCTTGAGCATCGCCCGCATATTGGCCAGGGCGTCGTTGCCGCGTGCGGCCTTGACCTCCACGGGCGCCTCCTCCAGCCCTTCCCACACCAGGTCTTCCGGCGGTAGCTCGTCGAGGAAGCGGCTCGGCGAGCAGTCGATCACCTCGCCGTACTGCTTGCGCTTGGCGGCGAAGGTCAGCGCCAGGTTGCGTTTGGCGCGGGTGATGCCGACGTAAGCCAGGCGCCGCTCTTCCTCGATAGTGTCGGCCTCGATGCTGGAGCGGTGCGGGAGTATCTCTTCCTCGAAACCGATGATGTACACCGAGGGAAACTCCAGGCCCTTGGAAGCGTGCATGGTCATCATCTGCACGCCCTCGGCGCCTTCTTCCTCTTCCTGCTGGCGCTCGAGCATGTCGCGCAGCACCAGCTTGCCGATGGCGTCTTCGATGGACATGTCGCCATCTTCGTCGCGCTCCAGGGTGCTCTTCAGTGCGTCGACGAGGAACCAGACGTTGCCCATGCGCGCGTCGGCCACCTTGTCGCTGGAGGCGTTCTGCCGCAGCCAGTTCTCGTAGTCGATATCCATGACCATGCTGCGGATGGCGGCGATCGGGTCGTTCTGCGCGCACTCCTGGCGCACCCGATCCATCCATTTGGTAAAGCGCTGCAGGCGTTCGGTGAAGCGCGCATCGAGATGCTCGCCGAGACCCATCTCACCGGCTGCGGCGTACATGCTGATCTTGCGCTCGTTGGCGTAGTTGCCGAGCTTTTCCAGGGTGGCGGAGCCGATCTCGCGGCGCGGCACGTTGATCACCCGCAGGAAGGCATTGTCGTCGTCCGGGTTGACCAGCAGGCGGAAGTAACTCATCAGGTCCTTCACTTCCTGACGGGCGAAGAAGCTGGTGCCGCCGGAGAGGCGATAGGGAATCTGATGGTGCTGCAGTTTCAGCTCCATCAGCTTGGCCTGGTAGTTGCCGCGATAGAGGATGGCGAAATCGCTATACGGGCGTTGGGTGCGCAGGTGCTCGGTGAGGATCTCCAGTGCCACGCGCTCGCACTCGGCGTCTTCGTTGCGGGTGCGGATCACGCGGATCTCGTCGCCCATGCCCATCTCCGACCACAGCTGCTTCTCGAAGGCGTGGGGGTTGTTGGCGATCAGGGTGTTGGCGCATTTGAGGATGCGGCTGGTGGAGCGGTAGTTCTGCTCCAGCATCACCACTTTCAGTGAGGGATAGTCCTCTTTGAGCAGCATCAGGTTTTCCGGGCGTGCGCCGCGCCAGGCGTAGATCGATTGGTCGTCGTCGCCAACTACGGTGATCTGGTTGCGCATGCCCACCAGCAGCTTCACCAGCAGGTATTGGCTGGAGTTGGTGTCCTGATATTCGTCGACCAGCAGGTAGCGGATGCGGTTCTGCCACTTTTCCAGGATGTCGGCGTGCTCCTGAAAGAGTTTGACTGGCAGCAGGATCAGGTCGTTGAAATCGACCGCGTTGTACGCCTTGAGCGTGCGCTGGTAGTGCAGGTAGACGATGGCGGCGGTCTGTTCCTTGGGATTACGCGCCTTGGCCAAGGCTTCATCGGGCAGGATCAGGTCGTTCTTCCAGCTGTCGATGAGGTTTTTCACCTCGTCGGCACCGTCGTCGCCGGAATACTCCTTCTGCATGATGTCGCTGAGCAGCGCCTTGATGTCACCGTCGTCGAAAATCGAGAAGCCGGGCTTGTAGCCCAGGCGTGCGTATTCCTTGCGGATGATGTTCATGCCCAGGTTGTGGAAGGTGGACACGGTCAGGCCGCGCGCCTCGCTGCCCTTGAGCAGGGTACCGACGCGTTCCTTCATCTCGCGCGCGGCCTTGTTGGTGAAGGTCATGGCGACGATGTGCTGGGCGCGGATGCCGCAGTTCTGCACCAGGTGGGCAATCTTGCGCGTGATCACGCTGGTCTTGCCGGAACCGGCACCGGCGAGCACCAGAAGTGGGCCGCCGACGTAGTTCACGGCCTCTTGTTGCCGGGGGTTCAGTCGGGACATGGGATCGTTCGCAGAAAAATGGCCGCGCATTTTAACAGGCCTGATGACTTCTGCCGCGACCGTCCGGAACTGTGGCCTAGCGCACGAAATTGCATAGCCACGCACTTGGTTAACCACTTTATTCCAGTACTCTGGTTCCACTTGTAGGTTTACTGGCTATACCTCAGGATCTGCACTACCTTTCGCACGGATGTGATTGATTAGACGCCGATTACGGCGCGTTCAGGCGACGCGATTCGCCATCATTCTTGTGGTCATTGGGGAGGTTGCTTGTCCACGCTCGTCGAACCCTTGCGGTTGGTCCTGCTGGCGGAAACGCCGGACTGGGCCGAATTGTTGCGCGAGCAGTTGAGCGCCCTGGGCAGCCCATCCCCGCTGATTACCGCGCCGTCATGGGAGGCGGCCAGCAACCTGTTCGATGATCACGCCAGCGGTCTGCTGTTGAGTACCCCGGATCGCCTTCCCGAGCCGCATCAGTGCCCCTTGCCCATCGTCTTGCTACTCGACGAAGAGCCAGTCGAAGAGCCGACCGGTGTCAGCGATTGGTTGGTGCGCGGCAGCCTCAGTCTCGATGTGTTGCGTCGCTGCCTGCGCTACGCGCGTGAACAGGGCAATCTCAAGCACACCCTGCAACGCCTGGCCGAACAGGACCCCTTGACCGGTATCGCCAATCGCCAGGGTTTCCAGACCCTGCTCGCCGCGCGCCTGGCCGAGTGTGGTGGCCGTGGTCTTGTACTCGGTCATCTCGATCTGGATAACTTCCGCCACGCCAACGATGCCCTCGGCTACCAGGCTGGGGATCGCCTGATCCTGCAGGTGGTGGCGCGGCTCAAGAGTCTGCTGCAGCCCTGCGATCAGATTGCGCGTCTGGGTAGCGACGAATTCGCTCTGTTGCTCGATGCACGCCGCGATCCGCAGCGCGTGGAGCGCCTCGCCGAGCGTGTCACCGAGGTATTGGGTGAGCCTTACTGGGTAGACGGCGAGAGTCTGTTGATCGGCTGTAGTCTGGGGCTCGCTCACGCCCAGCCTGGAGAGGGCGCCGACCCGCTGCTGTGGCATGCGCATATCGCCATGCAGCAGGCCAAGAATCAGCAAGGCTGCGTGTTTCATGTCTATGACGAACGCCGCAACCGCAGCGCACGCAGTCAGGCCGATCTGGAAGGTGAGCTGCGCCGCGCGCTGCGCCGCGACGAACTGGAGCTGCATTACCAGCCGCGCCTGTGCCTGAAGAGCGGGCGCATCGTCGGCCTGGAGGCGCTGGTGCGCTGGCAGCACAGCGAGCGTGGGCTGCTCTCGCCCAACGAATTCGTGCCGCTGGCCGAAGAAACCGGGCTGATCGTACCGCTCGGTTACTGGGTTATCTCCCGTGCCCTGCGCGACATGCAGTGGCTGCGTGGACGCGGCCTGCCGGCGCTGCACATGGCGGTCAACCTGTCATTCCGCCAGTTTCAGGACAGCCAGTTGCTGCCGACCCTCAGCCGTTTGATCGAAGAACGTGGGGTCGATGCGCAGTGGCTGGAGTTCGAGCTGACCGAAACCGCAGTGATGCGCCGCAGCGACCAGGTGCAGCAGACCATGCTGGCGCTGGGACGGTTCGGCGTGCGTTTCTCGCTGGACGACTTCGGCACCGGGTTTTCCTCCTTCGTCCACCTCAACAGCCTGCCCATCACCCTGCTGAAGATCGACAGGAGCTTCGTCGGCGGCATGGGCGAGCGTGCCGAGAACCGCCAACTGGTGCGGGCGATGATCAACCTGGCGCACAACCTCAATCTCGAGGTGGTGGCCGAAGGGGTGGAAAACATCGAACAGCTCGACATGTTGCGCCAGTTTGGCTGCGATCAGGTGCAGGGTTACCTGATCAGTAAGGCGATACCTCTGGCGGAGCTGGCACGTTTTCTGGTGTTTGGCTTGCGCCAGCCGCTGCTGAGCGGTGCTCCGCCTTCGGCTTGAGGCGCCGCAGTTCCTTAGCCCGGATGCAATCCGAGGCGCGCGTGTAGCCGGATTACGGCAGGCAGGCCTCGCTCGCCAGTGCACTCGGCCGCTGTAGGCGCGCCGTCTTCCACTGGAAGCCCAGCACCAGCCCGCTCGCCGTGACTGCCAGGCCGGCAGCCAGGCCCCACCAGACGCCCTCTGCACCCCAGCCGAGGGCGAAGGCGAACAGCCAGACCAGCGGTGCGCCCACGCACCAGTAACCCGTCAGACCGATAAGCAGAGTGGTGCGGCCGTCGTTCAGCCCGCGGATCGCGCCCATGGCGATGCTCTGCAAGCCATCGAACAACTCGAACCAGGCGGCAATCGCCAATAGGCTGACCGCGAGGGTGACGATATCGGCGAAAGCCGGGTCGTGACGGTCGAGGAACAGACCGATGATCCACTCTGGCAGCAGCCAGAACAGCAGGGCGAACAGCAGCATCAGGGCGGCGCCCACGGCCATGCCGAGATGCCCCGCCAGCCGTGACAGGTGCAGACGATCGGCGCCGTAGTGCAGGCCGACGCGGAAGGTCACGGCATAGGACAACCCTTGCGGCACGATGAACGCCAGCGCCACCGTTTGCATGGCGATCTGATGCGCCGCCAGCTGCACGCTGCCCAGCGCGCCCATGCATAGCGTGGCAAAGGTGAACAGCCCCTGTTCGGCGGCGTAGGTGCCGCCGATAGGCAGGCCCAGGCGCAGCAAGGCGCGCATTTCCGCTCGCTGTGGGCGACCCATGCCGCGCCGCAGCTGGTAGCGGTGATAGGTTGGCGAGAGCAGGATGTACAGCGCCAATGCCAGCGCCATGGCGCTGCTGACCAGCGCTGTGGTCATGCCGATGCCGCTCAGGCCCAGGCTGGGCAGGCCGAACCAACCCTTGATCAGCGCGTAGTTGATGACGAAATTGGCGGCGGTACCGGCGATGCTGATGGCCATGACCGGGCCGGGATGGCCAATGGCACTGGTGAAGCCGCGCAGCGCCATGAAACACAGGTAGCCGGGCAGTGCCAGCGACAACGGGCGCAGGAATGCCATGGCCTGGCTGGCTGCGTCAGGGTCCTGGCCAAGATGCGGCAGCAGCGGGCCCAGGCCATTGAGGCACAACGCGCTGACAGCGCCCAGCAGCATGGCCAGCCACAGACCGTTGCGGATCAGGCGCGTAATGCCGGACGGGTCGCCCGCGCCATGGCGAATGGCAATCAGGCTGCCCACCGCTGCGATCACCCCGGTGCAGAAAATCGAGAAAATGAAATAGCAGGTGGCGCCCAGCGCGCCACCGGCCAGTTGCTGCGGGCCGAGCATGGCCATCATCAGCGTGTCGGTGAAAATCATCAGCGCGTGGGCCAGTTGGGCGGAGATCAGCGGGCCGGCCAGGCGCAGCAGCGCGCCCAACTCGTGGCCAAGGGAATTCTTCATGATGAGTAAAACTTCGGCAGGGTAAGCATCCCCAGACTGTCGGAGGATGAGCAATGACAGCTATTCTCTGGTTTGTAGCGAATGCCCACAAAAGGAAAATAGCCATGCCTGGCATGATCAAAACTCATGGTTCAATACGGTGACGCGTCGTCTTCCACCGCTTTACGCCCTGCGCGCCTTCGAGGCCGCCGCACGGCATGCCTCCTTTACCCGTGCTGCTGAAGAACTGGCTATCACCCAGAGCGCGGTAAGCCGGCACATCCGCACGCTGGAGGAGTACTTCGCTTGTCGTCTGTTCGAGCGTCGTGGCCGCAGCCTGCACCTGACCGATCCCGCCCGTGCTCTGTTGCCGGGGCTGAGCGACGGCTTCGATGCACTGGAGCGCGCCAGCGCTGCGCTGCGTGCCGATGATGAGGTGCTGCGTCTGAAGGCGCCGTCGACCCTGACCATGCGCTGGCTATTGGCGCGCCTGTCGCACTTTCGCCTGGCCAATCCGGACAGCGAGGTGCAGCTCACCAGCGCCTGGATGGATGTGGATAAGGTCGACTTCCGCCACGAGCCATTCGACTGTGCGGTGCTGTTGTCCGATGGCCAGTTCCCGGATGAGTGGGAAAGCGTGTTGTTGTTCGAGGAGTGGCTGATTCCGGTGTGCGCTGCCGGTGATTCTGACTCAGGCCCCTGGTCGCTGGCGCGGCTGCAGGCGGCGGAGCAGCTGCACCCGACGCCGGATCGCCGCGATTGGCGGCGCTGGTTGCAGGCCACGGGGCTGGATGAGCAGGTGCCGCTGAAGACCGGTCAGCTGTTCGACATGCTCGAACTGGGCATCGTTGCCGCCGCACGCGGCTATGGCGTGTCCATCGGTGATCTGCTGATGGTGGCCGAGGACGTGGGCGCAGGCCGTCTCGGGTTGCCCTGGCCAACGGCAGTATTCAGTGGCGATAGCTACTATCTGGTATGGCCGCGGGGGCATCGTGCGCAGGCGCGTTTGCAGCGGCTGCGCGACTACCTGTTGGCCGAAGTAGCGGCCATGCAACTTCCTACAGTGGAGAGAGTGCTTTAGCCGCCGATACAGGTTTTTGAGAGCAAATGATTGCCATTCGGCAGAACGCTGATTGACCAACCATACTGCTCAGGTATCCTGCCGCGCCCTGGCTCGAGGTCGTATGACCACTCGGGTCAGTCAATCCCTGTTCCGTTCGGCCTGCCACTACTGAGTCGGGCCTTGAGAGGCCTGAATGACCCCTCCTCGTTCCCGTATCGCTCTGCAACTGGCCGCCATCCTGGCACTGGTGCTAGTGCTGCTGATCAGCTTCAGCACTCTGTTCGCCTTGCGCTCGCTCAACGAAGCCAACCTGGCTACCCGCGAGAAGCATCTGGGTAGCGAAGCTGGCCTGCTGGCCGACCAGCTCGAGACCTTCCATGGCAGTCTGCGCGACAGCACGCAGCGCCTGGCCGGCCTCTTCGAGCAGCGCTTTAGCAGCGGTTTGCAGGTGCGCAGCGACGAGCGTGTCGCGGTTGGTAGCCTGCAGACCCCCGCCCTCTATCTGAGTGCGACCCGGCTGAACAACGACTTCAGTGAGGTCGACGACTTTACCCGCATGACCGCTGGCGTTGCCACGGTGTTCGTGCGCGACGGTGAAGAGTTCGTGCGCATCACCACCTCGCTGACCAAGCAAGACGGTACTCGTGCGCTGGGCACCGTGCTGGACCACCAGCATCCGGCTTATCAGAAACTCCTGGCAGGCCAGGGTTATGTCGGCCGTGCGCTGCTGTTCGACCGCTTCTACATGACCCAGTACACCCCGGTGCGCGATACCGGTGGGCGGGTGATCGCGGTGCTGTTCGTTGGCTTCGACTACACCGACGCGCAGAACCTGCAGATGCGCAACCTTTCCGATTTCCGCATCGGCAGCACCGGTTCGCTGGCGCTGCTCGACGAGCAGGGCAAGTGGCTGGTGGCTCCGGCCGGTGCCGCCACTATGAGCAGCCTGCCTGCGGCGCTTACCGAGTTGATCGCCAGCCCCGGCAAGGGCGGTTTCTGGAGTGATGGTCATGACGAGTTCTACAGCGTGGCCATGCCGTTTGCCGGCGGCCCCTGGACGGTGCTGGCGAGCATGCCGCGCGAGGAAATCCAGGCGGTCACCTGGCGCGTCGGCACCCAGCTGGCTATCGGCAGTGCGCTGACCCTGTTGCTGGCGGTGATCGCCGTGGTCTGGTTGCTGCGACGCAAGCTGCGGCCGCTGGGCGATCTGGTGCAACAGGCGCAGGCGCTCGGTGCTGGTGATCTCGGCGCGCGCATGGCGCAGTCCAGTGATGATGAGATTGGTGAGCTGGCGCGCAGCTTCAACCGCATGGGCGAGGCGCTGGCGAACATGGTCGCGGGCATTCGCAGTGCGGCTCAGGATGTCAGTGCGCGCTCGCAGTCTATGTCGGCGCTGTCGCGCGATGCCTACCAGGGGATTGATCAGCAGTCGGGCGAGATCAGCAGCATGGCCGGCGCGGTGGAGGAGTTCAGCGCCACTTCGCAGAACATCGCCGACAATATGCGCAGTACCGAGCGTATGGCCAGTGCCAACGCCCAACAGACCCGTATCGGTCGTACCTCGATGGATCAGGCCTCCGAGGCACTGGTGCAGATTGCCGAGGCGCTGGAGCAGACCTCCACAGTGATCAATGGTCTTGGCCAGCGCTCGCAGGAAATTGGCGGCATCGTCAGCGTGATCACCGCAATTGCCGACCAGACCAACCTGCTGGCGCTCAACGCCGCCATCGAGGCTGCACGTGCCGGCGAGCAGGGTCGTGGTTTTGCCGTGGTCGCCGACGAGGTGCGCAACCTGGCCGGGCGTACCCGCGAGGCGACCAACGAGATTTCCACCATGATTGGCAGCATCCAGAGCGAGACCAGCAGCGCCATCGCCACCATGGAGCAGGGCCGGCAACTGATGCAGGACGGTCTTGAGCGCAACGCCAAGGTGGCTTCAGCGCTGGCACAGATCAGCGAGCAGAGCGAGGCGGCGGGCGAGCAGTTCGCCGCCATCACCACCGCCACCAGCGAACAGAGCAGCACCGCGACCGTGCTTAGCTCCAACCTGCAGAGCATCGCCCAGGCCAACGGCGAGCAGCGTGAAGTGGTAGCCAACCTGGCCGATACCGCGCGCGAGCTGGATCGCCTGGCCGCTCAGCTGCGTCAGGAGGTCGAGCGCTTTCGCTGAGTCATCCCGCTGCCGGGCGGTACTGCAGCGCTTCCGCCAGGTGGGCGCGGCTGATCTGCTGCTCGCTCGCCAGGTCGGCCAGAGTGCGCGCGACCTTGAGTACACGATGGGCCGCGCGCAGGGACAGACCGAGGCGTTCGCAGGCGCTTTCCAGCCACTGGCGATCCGCGTCGCTCAATGCGCAGTGTTGGCGCAGACCGGGTAGGTCGAGGAAGGCGTTGGCCACGCCCTGGCGTTGCAATTGTCGTTCGCGTGCCTGCGCCACCTTGGCTGCTGCCTGCGCAGTGCTTTCGCCATCCTGCGGCGGGGCATTCAGGGCTGTGGTTTCGCGGGCGACCGTCAGGTGCAGGTCGATGCGATCAAGGAGCGGGCCCGACAACTTGGCGCGGTAGCGCTGGATCTGCTCCGGGGTACAGCGACAGCGATTGCTTGGGTCGCCGAGGTAGCCGCAAGGGCAGGGGTTCATGGCGGCAACGAGCTGAAAACGAGCGGGAAAGCGCACCTTGTCGCGGGCTCGGGCAATGACGATGTGGCCGCTTTCCAATGGTAGGGGGTTATGTCACACATTTTGTGATCGTTCTGTCGGTCAGTGATTGAAGCGTTGTAGGAACCGTCGAAGCTCACCCTCTGGGTTGACCCCTTTAAGGGATACCAGCATGAATACACCAACTAAACGAGCTTCGGATGCAGCCAATTCTCGCTCATCAATAACGTTCACTACATTAGGGAGTGCATGCTCGAACCACTCATTAACAATTTTCATGGGGTCTTCTTTCATTGAGCCTGCATCAAGCTCCTTCTTTTCGCTTTGACTAAGAACTCCAAACTCGGCTGCAAGATGGAAGGTTTGGAGAATCAACGCTCTTGCCATTCCAAGTGTTTCGGGCATCTGACTAGATGAATAAACAGAGTGCCAAGCGGGGAATGGAAGTCGAGATAACTGGTTGAAGCTATCTGTTTTCCTTTTGACAATGAAGAGAAAAATGAGAATGCCGGCAATTGCTGCCCCGATTAAGTATTCCATCTTAAAAGCTCCTGAGGTGAAAATAAATTGTATCTTATAGATGGTTGTGGTTCAAATAGCAAAGGTCGATTTTTGTGCTTGAACTTGTTCAAGCATAAAAATTGAGCAGTTATTAAAAATCAAAAGAGAAATTCGTCGTAAACTCAAATTGTAATTTTTTGAGAGATTTTGATGAGGTCTCATAAATTTTATAGTCCGACGCTATTCTTAACAAAAAATCAAAATATTTTTATGGGATTATATAATTTTTTTGATAATCCGTTTTTTTGAAGCACGAAATTATGGCTTAAATACGGTAAAAAACAGTGTCAATAGCAAATCAAAAATATATTTACCGTCCAACCTTAATTGCGATTATGGTCCGACCCTAATCGACATTTATGGAAATTCTCTTAGTTGTGTTTTGCAACTAACTCGCGAAAAAAATCATCGAAAAATTCAAAAAAAACGCTCTCAGTTTAATTTCAACTCCAGACGTATGGGTAGGGTCAAGTCAAAAAATGAAAATTTCCGAACCCTGCCTCTTGTTTGAAAAAAACCAATAAGCATAAAAAGGCTCACGGGAACATGCCTTTAAAGCGTTTTCTTATCTCGTTGGTGTTTTACTATCATCTAAGAAAGACACACTCATAAATGACCGTTTTTTGAGGTTGGAGAAAATAATAGGTTTGAGTGTGATAGGTAAGTGTGTTGTGGATAGGTGTATGCGGGCATGACACGGGTATGTGTACGTGTGTGCCCATACGTGTGCGTGTCTTGAAAACCCTAAGGGGTTTTCGCTTTTATCTTTTCCAGCCTTGCCCTTCGCTTTTATTCTTACCAGAATAAAGCTCGGGCAAAGCTGGTCTTCCTGACTTTATGATTTAAAATCAGTATCGCTCTACCTGAACTTTTTAGCTCGGGGTCTAAATATGTAATACTCATTTTAGACTTTGAACACTTAATGGCTGTATTAGCACCACACTGAAACCCTGTTCAACATATATTGCTATATGGCTGGCGGGTTGAGAAATTTTCAGTATCCCCGTTTTACTTCTCTTCGCTTGAACAACGAAACAATCACTGTATTTCCTACATTGTCCAAGGCGTGAATACTGAAATTTATTATTATGATTTGAGATTTTTGCGGCAGGTTGACTTGAATAAGTTAATTTGTATGTTATAACTTTAATTGCAAGTTGAAACTGCTGCTATCAGTATCAACACCGAACCCTGAATACTAACCGTATTCGGGGTTCACTTATTCTTAGTTATACCATTTGAATATTGAAAGTCAAATCCGTGGCCTAATATGTGTTTCGCGTGGGTTGAAGTTTAAAGCAGTGCGACAAACTAAATGCCACGGCTTTGCTTTTGCTTTCGCTTTTATGCTTCTGTCTCAACGACCAGTTGCCTGCGGAGCACCCACACACTCGCAGAGTGTTTTAGTGGGCTAAAACACGCTTTTGCTTTTTGCCTTTGCTTGTGAAAACAGACGCTTTGCAAGCGTGAGAATTTTAAAGCACTTAGAAGATGATGATGCTTTAAAGCACCACTTGAAATAATATTATTGTGTGTTAAAACATAAGTGACGAACAATTAAATTGCTTATGAATAACTACGTTTCTTTTAATGCCAAGTACTACAAAAACAGTCAATCCGAAGGTGAAATAGGACACGTTCAGCGTGTCTTTGCTGAGAATAAAAACTCAATTAAAGAGTTGCAGAAAAATAATTTTGATTGTGGATATTCAATTATAGATAAATACAAAGATATCTATGCACAAGCAGAGCAGCACAAAGGAAAGAAGCTACAAAAGAACGCTAACACTTTTATCGATGGTGTTTTGGCATTCTCCCGCGATCAATTTGAATTGTTAATGGAAAACCCGCAATACAAGCGTGTTGTATCCAATCACATCGATGATTTTATGGAGCAGGTTAAGGTTCAAACTGGCCTAGAGCCTGTTGGTTGGGCATTTCACGCGGATGAAGGTTATAAAGACCCAGAAACGGGGGAGTTGAAGATCAATTACCACGCTCAGTTGATTTTCTTTAATCACGATTTTAAGACCGGGAAAGCCCCGTTGCGTGAGCTCCAGCAGCGTGGATCTGAATCTGCTTGGTCAAAGCTTCAGGATCTGGCTGGTCAGGTTTTCCAGCCGTTGGGATTTGTGCGTGGCATATCCAAGGATATGACGCATCAAAAGCACGCTGAAAAAGACGATTTTATTGCTCAAAAGCAAGCCGAGATCGAACGCCTTCAGGCTGAGTTAGAGAATGAAAAAAACCACCAGAATCGAGCCTTACAGAGCAATATAGAGCTATTGGAGGCGGCAGCTATTGCCACAGATGAAATTTTGAAAGATGTGAACGGTGCTATCGATCTGATTAATAGAATGGAAAGTAAAAGAGAGGCTGAAAAAGAGTTAAGAGAGCAAATATTGATCAATATCAGAGGTGCAACTGAGATTTACAATAAAACACCATCATTACAAGCAGCGGCAAAAGCTTTTTCCGAGCAGTTTCCTAATTTTACCAAGGGGCTTAAAAAGACCTATCAAAAGCTGCTTGATTTTTTTAATATAGACACTGATGGAGATCCTGTGTATATGCTTAAAGATGCACAAGAAAATATAGCAAAAGTAGAGCAGCAAAATACCGAGGTAAAAAGAAGGCTGTTAAAACTCAAATAAGGCCGATTTCCGGCCTTAATTTTGTCAATTGAAATATTTGTTGAGGTTTTTGATTCCGAACTCACTCAATGGGTTATGCAAATTAAATCGCTTGGCAATTTTATCAATCATCATTCCCTGATAGTTTATCTTGCAATAGAGGGTTCGGGTTTCCTTTTCAAAGTTGAACCTGAATACAATGTCATTTGCAATGAAAAATTGATTTATTTTCAATCTACCTTCTTCAGTGCTGTAAAGTTCAATAATGTCTTTTTCTGAGTAGATATTGATTGAAGTCTTACGAGTGTTAATTTCTGCGTGAAGCTTAGAAAGCTCGCCTTCAATATCATTGATTTTTAATTCTGTGCTGCTAACGACTGCTAAAAACTCTTGGGGTATTACTCCATTAGTAAAGCCCGCAAATGACTTTAGTAGATTGTCTTTGTAGCTTTTCTGTTCAAGCAATGTATTTCGAAGCTCAACAAGCTTTTTGTTGTCTGATACTTGACGTTTTTTATTCGATAACAAGCTGATTAGCAACTCACGGAAGCTTTCGATTTTTTCTTCGATTTCAATATCATGTTGAGTTGCGAATGAATAGCGAACTCCATTTTTAATGTAGTGCTCGCGGTCTTGTTTCTCTTCTTCAAGTTCCAAGGCTTGCCAAGGATGAACGTCGAAATCTTCTTCTGTCGTTGCCTGATAGATTAATTCTAAAAATAGACCATACGCTAAATCAAAACGAAATCTCGGTTGGTTGCAATTCGTCTTTAGCTCTTTTCTGGTGAAACAATGGAAATATCCATAGCAAACACCTTTGGGGTTTGTTTGCTTTTCAAAGAGCATGGAAGCATTACAGCAGTCACATTTGATTGAGTGTCTAAAAATGTTCAAGCTGCCGACTGTTTGATTGCCGTAATGTTTTCTATGTGCTCGCAATTTCATTGCTTCAAGAGCTTCATTGAATAGCTCATATGAAACAATCTGCGGATAATATCCTTCGATAAAACGTTCGAAAACCTTGCTTTTATTTTCGTCCCTGCGTTGAGCCATATAAGAGCCAAGAACATACTTTGTTTGGAATAGCAAGTGGATGTTCTTGTTGGTCCATTTTCTTTTAGAGTAGGCGTTGATTTTTCTGATAGTTAAAGATACACCGACATATTTTAGACTTTCAAAAATATCTCTAATTTCTTGGGCTTCGCCTTCAACTATTTCAAAGCGGTTTTCTTCTTTGTTGTATGAAATGCCATATGGTGGGTTATGACCATTAAATATAGCTTTTTCATCATCTGCTAATTTTTTGGCTCTATTCCATGCAGATTTACGACGAACTGATTTTGTTTTGCTTTCTTCATGAGCACGTTTTGCAATGACACTCAATAGGATATCTTGTTGGAGATCATCAATTCGATTCGTCTCGTTAGGTTTTTCATATCGCTGACCATCAATGGTAGTGATTAGAATTACACCTTTTTCAAGGATGCCATTCACAAGCTCTTTTGCTTGTAGCAGACGCTGACGACTTAATCGGTCGATACTCTCAACAAAAATATAATCACCCGGTTTGATATGAACGTCAGTTATCATATCAATAAGGTCTTTGAGTTTTCCCTTCTTTTTGTTGCTCCCATCATGAGCCGATACGCCCGTATCTGAAAAGATGTTCTCTGGCAGTAGCTCAACATCATGATGCTTGGTGATGGCCTGTATTGAAGCCATTTGACGGTCTACTGAGTCCTTCCCTGCTTCACCCTGAGCTTTGGATGAGTAACGGATGTAAGCGTATGCGGTAGGCATTCCGGGCGTCCTGCGATGATTCTGGAAGTGTGAGAATACCATCCACTGCTCTCCAGCGGTTCGCGCAGCACTTCCAGCACTTTCCTGTCGAACTCCGGCAGCTCATCTAGGAACAGGATTCCCATATGGGCCAAGGTTATTTCGCCAGGCTGCGGGCGACTGCCGCCACCCACCAATGCCGGGCCGGAGGCGCTGTGGTGCGGGGTGCGAAAGGGTCTCTGCGGCCAATGCTGCAGCGGCGTATGGCTGGCTACCGAATGGATCGCGGCGACCTGCAGCGCCTCGTTCTCGTCCAGCGCAGGTAGCAGGCCTGGCAGGCGGCTGGCCAGCAGGGTTTTGCCTGTGCCGGGTGGGCCGCTGAGCAGCAGGTTGTGTGAGCCGGCGGCCGCCACCAGCAATGCCCGTTTGGCGGCCAACTGGCCCTGCACTTCGGCCAGATCCGGATAGGGCAGGCTCTGCCTGAGCAGGCCCTGGGCTGCGTAAGGTTCGAGAGGGGCGCTGCCGTTCAGGTGTGCGGCGATCTGCAGCAAGTGCTCGACGGCGATTACCTTCAGCCCCGAGGCCAGGCTGGCCTCTTCGGCATTGGCCTGTGGCACCAAGAGGGTGCGTCCGGCTGCGCGTGCGGCCAGGGCGGCCGGCAATACGCCTTGTACAGTACGCACTGCGCCGGACAGCGCCAGCTCGCCCAGACATTCGTATTCATCCAGCGATTGAGCCGGTACCTGACCGCTGGCCGCGAGAATACCCAGAGCGATGGCGAGGTCGAAGCGACCACCGTCTTTTGGCAAATCTGCAGGCGCAAGATTCAAGGTGATGCGTTTGCTGGGAAACTCGAAGGCAGCATTGAGGATGGCGCTGCGTACGCGATCCTTGCTCTCTTTGACTGCGGTTTCCGGCAGACCCACCAGGGTCAGAGAGGGCAGGCCGTTGGCCAGGTGCGCCTCGACGGTGACGGGCGGTGCTTCTACACCGACCTGAGCACGGCTGTGAACGATGGCCAGGGACATGATCGCTCCTTGATCAAGTGGGGTGCAGTACCTGTAGAAGCGGCTGCGGTCGCGAAGCCTGTCGCGGCTAAAGCCACTCCTACAACATAACCTCAGTCTACGGCGGTGAGCTTGGCTTCCAGTTCCGCGACCTTGGCTTCCAACGCTTCGAGGCGAGCGCGGGTGCGGGCGAGAACCACCATCTGGCTGTCGAACTCTTCCCGGCTGACCAGATCGAGCTTGCTGAAGCCGCTCTGCAGCAGGGCCTTGAACTGCGCTTCCAGTTCGGCGCGCGGCAGTGGGCTGTCGCCACTGAACAAGCGCGAAGCGTGGCTACTGAGGGTGTCGAGCAAAGCTTTGGGTGGGAGCATGGGCAGGTTCCAGATACAGACGGCGGCAGTGTAGCACGCAGCCGCAGGCGCGGCGGTCGAGCGCGGGTTGCACGATTTTTGAGCATTGCGGAATGTGCCGATGCACTGGATTGGTGCGATGCATTCGGTGCGAATGACCGCTCATCCCTGCTCGAAGCGGGTAAAGGCCTGAAAGATGGCGCTTTTACGTGAGCTGGCAAGCTTTCTGCTTAGACCCCATCGACGCATGCACCGATGCAGTTCCGGTGCGGCAGGCGAAGCGGGGGAGTGTTTCGTCGGGAGCGGTTGGTGGGTATCGGCCACGCCAGGCTGGAGCGGTCGGTGCATTACAAAAGCCAGACACTGCGCTTAGACTTGAGCCGGGTTCGCAATTCCTGGGGCAAGTCCACCTTAAACGGGAGAAAGTTTCATGAAGCTAGTCACTGCCATCATCAAGCCGTTCAAGCTCGACGACGTGCGCGAGTCGCTGTCTGAGATCGGCGTGCAGGGCATTACCGTCACCGAGGTCAAGGGCTTCGGCCGTCAGAAAGGCCATACCGAGTTGTATCGCGGTGCCGAGTACGTGGTCGACTTCCTGCCCAAGGTGAAGATCGACGTGGCCATCGCTGACGATCAGCTGGATCGCGTGATCGAGGCCATCACCAAGGCTGCCAACACCGGCAAGATCGGCGACGGCAAAATTTTCGTAGTCAACCTGGAACAGGCGATTCGTATCCGTACCGGCGAAACCGATACCGACGCGATTTAACAAGCCTCCGAACCCCACGCCCCAGGAGTAAACCCATGACTCTGCGAACTTTCGCAGGGCTAGGAGCCCTTTTGTCCTCGAATTATGGCCTTGCGCTGTTTTCGAGGGCGAATGCCGGAGCTGGCGATACCCTCGCCGCTCTGCTGTGCCAGACCCTCTTCAGGTCTCGCGCTTGGCCTAGTGATGGGAATGCCTGGTCGCCTCACGGCGCAGGGGTTCCGGTGATCCAGAACGAGCGTGGCAACGACCTGTAAAGCATGCGGAACGCGTCCGGCGCCAACCTGGACGTTTCAACCGAACAGCGCACAACAAAAGCGCCGGCAAGAGGTGAAAAATGGATAACACAGCATTGACTGCATTGCAGTACGGCTTCGATACCTTCTACTTTCTGATCTGTGGTGCCCTGGTAATGTGGATGGCAGCTGGCTTTGCCATGCTCGAATCCGGCCTGGTGCGTGCCAAGAACACCACCGAGATCCTGACCAAGAACGTGGCGCTTTATGCCACCGCCAGCGTGATGTACCTGCTGGTCGGTTACTACATCATGTACTCCAGCCCGGAAGGCGGCATCTTCCCTAGCCTGGGTTTCCTGATCGGTGACGAGAACACCGCCGAGGCCGTTCTGGCTGGTGGCGAGGATGCACCCTACTACTCGGCCCGTTCGGACTTCTTCTTCCAGATCGTGTTTGCCGCGACCTGCATGTCGATCGTTTCCGGCGCTGTCGCTGAACGCATGAAGCTGTGGGCCTTCCTGGCCTTCGCCGTGGTCATGACTGGCTTCATCTACCCGATCCAGGGTTTCTGGAAGTGGGGCGGTGGTTTCCTGGATGCAGCCGGTTACCTCGACTACGCCGGCTCCGGTATCGTGCACATGGCCGGTGCTTCGGCCGCTCTGGCGGGTGTGATCCTGCTCGGCGCTCGTAAGGGTAAATACGGTCCGAACGGTCAGGTCAACGCGATTCCGGGTGCTAACCTGCCGCTGGCTACCCTCGGTACCTTCATCCTGTGGATGGGCTGGTTCGGTTTCAACGGCGGCTCGCAGCTGAAGATGAGCACCATCGAAGACGCCAACGCCGTCGCTCAGGTGTTCACCAACACCAACATGGCTGCTGCCGGTGGTCTGATCGTTGCGCTGATCATTGCCCGTATCCTGTTCGGCAAGGCTGACCTGACCATGGCCCTGAACGGTGCCCTGGCTGGCCTGGTCGCCATCACCGCGGAGCCGCTAACTCCGAGTGCTCTGCAGGCCACCCTGATCGGTGGTGTAGGTGGTGCGCTGGTGGTCTTCTCGATCCTGGGTCTGGATAAAGTGAAGATCGACGACCCGGTCGGTGCCATTTCCGTACACGGTGTGGTTGGCATCTGGGGCATCCTGGCTGTCTGCCTGACCAACGACGAAGCTTCGCTGGGTGCTCAGCTGCTGGGTATCGTCAGCATCTTCGCCTGGGTCTTCATCGCCAGCCTGATCGTGTGGAGCATCATCAAGGCGGTGATCGGTCTGCGCGTCAGCGAAGAAGAGGAATACGAGGGTGTGGACATCGCCGAATGCGGCATGGAAGCCTACCCGGAGTTCACCGGCAAGAAATAAGCTTCGCTGGGAATGACAGGGGCGCCTTCGGGCGCCCTTTGTTTTTTCTGACAGCACGCTAGAATGCGCGCGCTGGAGCCATCGAGAGTGAGAGCGGCATGTGGCAGCAACGCATCATCAGCCTGCGTCCGCGCGAGCGCGGTTTTCATCTGGTGACCGAAGAAGTGCTGGCAGCATTGCCGGAACTGGCGCAGGTGCGTGTTGGTCTGTTGCATCTGTGGCTGCAGCACACCTCGGCATCGCTGACGGTCAACGAGAACGCCGATCCTGCGGTACGCCGCGATTTCGAGCGTTTCTTCAACCGTCTGGTGCCGCAGGGTGAGACGGGCTACGAGCACGATTACGAAGGGCCGGATGATCTGCCGGCGCACTTCAAGGGCAGTTTGCTGGGCTTTCAGCTACAGCTGCCGATACAGCAGGGACGGCTGGCGCTTGGGACCTGGCAAGGGATCTACCTCGGTGAGCATCGCGATCATGGCGGTGCTCGGCGGATGGTGGCGACCTTGCATGGCGAGGCTATTTGAATTTTTTCCGGTCGAGCGGTGCACATCGCGCGACTGGGCTATAACTAACCTGCTTTTCGCAAGTCATGAGGTTGAACATGAGCGACGAAGACCTGGAACAAGACGATCTGGACGGGGCTGACGAGGACGATGGCGAGGGCCTGGCTGCTGCCGATGATGGTGACAGTGGCGACGATGACGGCGGCGAAGTCGTAGCCAGCGGCAAGAAGAGCAAGGCCAAAGCCGTTGAAGTCGATGAGATGCCCAGCATCGAAGCCAAGCAGAAGGAGCGAGATGCCCTGGCCAAGGCCATGGAAGAGTTTCTCTCCCAGGGCGGCAAGGTGCAGGAGGTGGAGCCCAACGTGGTCGCCGACCCACCCAAGAAGCCCGACAGCAAATACGGCAGCCGTCCCATCTGAGGACGGCGTGCTGCAAGAACCCGCCCCTCGTGGCGGGTTTTTTGTGCCTGTCATCCCGGGTTTCCCTTTTGGGCCGCCGCTGCGCGACGTCAGGGATGGTGCGGTGGCACCGATCTTGTCGTGTATCAGGCGGTGCGCGCAGCGCACCCTACGGGGTTTAGCGCGTCCAGTTGGAAAGTAGCGCGGGCAACTCGGCCAGGCTGCTGATTTGCGCGTCTGGTGTGGTCTCGCCTTCCCAGGCTCGGCCTTGCGGGTTGAACCAGATCGCGCGCATGCCGGCCGCCTGAGCGCCGGCAATGTCATCGCTGGGATGATCACCAATATGCACGGCGCGTTCGGCCGCTACGCCACCTGCGCGGCTGAGCGCTTCGCGGAAGGGTTTCGGGTCGGGTTTGCCGATGCCCAGTTCTTCGGCGCACAGGGCGAACTGGAAGTAATCCGACAGGCCCAGGCGGCGCACATCGGCATTGCCATTGGTGATCACGCCGAGCATGAAACGTTCGGCCAAGGACTCCAGTGTCGGGTGTACCTCGGTGAACAGTTGCACCTGATGGCGGGCGCTGAGAAACACCTGAAATCCCGCCTCGGCCAGCCCCTGCGCCTCGCTCAGCGGGTAGCCGGCGTCTTCCAGGGCGTGAAACAGAATGCGCCGGCGCAGTTCGCTGAGGCGATGCTTGAGCATCGGCTCGGCTTCCAGCAGACGGCTGCGCACGGCCCATAGATGCTCGACCGGCACCGCGCCAAGGCGTGGTGCATGCAGTGCCAGCCAATTGCGCAGGGCGGCTTCGGCATCCTGCATCACCGGGGTGACGTCCCACAGGGTGTCGTCGAGGTCGAAGGTGATCAGTTCAATGCTCATTCGGAACCGCCTTTGCGCTTGGCGCGTGGATGGGCCTGGTCATAGACGCTGGCCAGGTGCTGGAAGTCCAGGTGGGTGTAGATCTGCGTGGTGGCGATATCGGCGTGGCCGAGCAGCTCCTGCACAGCGCGCAGATCCTGCGAGGACTCCAGCATATGACTGGCGAAGCTGTGCCGCAGCATATGCGGATGCAGGTGCTGGCCCAGCTCACGCACACCGGCCTGGCGCACCCGCAGTTGCACTGCGCGTGGCCCGAGGCGGCGGCCCTGCTGGCTGATGAAGACCGCGCCGTCGCCGGGGTTGGCCAGCTTGCGCAACGGCAGCCAATGTTCCAGCGCCTGACGCGCCAGGCTGCCGACCGGCAGTTCGCGCACCTTGTTGCCCTTGCCGCGTACGCGCACCAGGCCGGCAGGCAGGTCGAGGCCGTCAAGGTCGAGCCCGACCAGCTCGGACAGGCGCAAACCGGAGGAATAGAACAGCTCGAGCATGGCCTGGTCGCGGCGGGCGATGAAGTCGTCCTCGACTGCGCCGTCGAGCAGTTGCGCGCTGCGGTCGGCGTCCAGGGTGCGGGGCAGGCGGCGCTCGCGTTTTGGCGGGCTGAGGCCGGTGGCTGGATCGTGACGACACAGGCCTTCACGCAGCAGGTACTGATAGAGGCCGCGGGTGGCCGAGAGCAGGCGCGCCAGGCTACGGCTGGACAAACCCTGTTGATGCAGGCGGGCGATCAGGCGGCGCAGGTTGCGTGTGTCCAGCCCGGCCCAGTCGCTCAGGCCTTCGGCTTCGCAGAATGTCCGCACCTTGTTGAGGTCGCGCCGATAGCCGTCGAGGGTATGCGCCGACACCTGGCGCTCGCGGCGCAGGTGTTCGATGTACGCGTCGAGGTGAGCTTCAAGTGTCACGTGCCGGCTTCCGAACGGGCCAATGGTGGATGAGCTTCGTCATCCACCCTACACGACCTAGCAGGCCGTTGAAAAACTACCTACGTTGCCATTGCTGCGTTAAAAACAGCCTCAAAATGCTCATTTACAACACGTAAACTGCGCTTTTTCGGCAGTTTTTGCCTTGCACTGGCTGCCTCGCCTACGTTTTTCAACGGCCTGCTAGCGTACCGAACGCAGCGGTGTGGAGAAACCGGGCACGACACGTGCCAGTACTTCGGCGATATAGCCGAGGAACAAGGTGCCGAGCGAGCTTTTGTAGTGCTGTGGGTCGGCGCTGCCGATGGCCAGCACGCCATGCAGGCCCTGGTGGGTGAGGCTGACCACGGCGGCCGAGCCAACCTGCGCTGCGTCTTCCTTGCCGAAGAGAAACTCCAGCTCGTGCGGGCGCAATACGCCGCAGATGGTCTTGCCGCCGCTGAGCAGGCCGCCGACCTGTTGATGCGCTTCGGCCGAGCTGACCGAGCGACCGACCGGCAGCTTGTTATCGCTGAACAGGATCAGGCCGACGAAGGGCACCTGGAACTCGTGGCGCAGGCTGTCTTCGACCACGCCGACCACTTCTTCCAGGCTGCCGGCATCGAGCAGGTCGAGTACCAGGCGCCGCGTCTTGTCGAACAGGCGATCATTGTCGCGCGCCACGTCCATCAGTTGGCCGAGACGATGGCGCATCTCGATGTTGCGCTCACGCAGCAGCTTGACCTGGCGTTCGACCAGCGACACGGCATTGCCGGGCTGGTGCGGGATGCGCAGTTCGGGGATCAGTTCTTCATGGTCGATGAAGAACTCCGGGTGCAGGCGCAGATAGGCGGCGACCGTTTCCGAGTCTAGCGGTTTGGGCGAATCCTGCTGGTCGGTCATAGGCGAACCTGTCCTTCGTATACGCGGGCAGCGGGCCCGGTCATCATAACCGGCTGACCTTCGCCTGCCCATTCGATGGACAGTTTGCCGCCCGGCAGTTCCAGTTGCACGGGCGAATCCATCCAGCCCTGGCGAATCGCCGCGACCGCAGCGGCGCAGGCGCCGGTACCGCAGGCCAGGGTTTCCCCGGCGCCGCGCTCCCATACGCGCAGGCGTGCATGCTTGCGGTCGAGCACCTGCAGGAAGCCGACATTGACCCGCTGCGGGAAGCGCGGATGGTGTTCCAGCTTCGGCCCGAGCGTGTGCACCGGTGCGCTGTCGACATTGTCGACGCGTAAAACTGCATGCGGGTTGCCCATCGACAGCGCGGCGAGCTCGACGCTCTGGCCCTCGACGTCGACGCGATAGGTCAGAGCAGCCTGCTCTGCCTGGAACGGCACCTGTTCCGGCTGCAAGCGCGGTGCGCCCATGTTGACGCAGACCTGGCCGTCGTTCTGTACGCGCAGTTCGATGATGCCGCTTTTGGTCTCGACGCGAATGACCTTCTTGGTGGTCAGGCGCTTGTCCAGCACGAAGCGGGCGAAGCAGCGCGCGCCGTTGCCGCACTGCTCCACTTCCGAGCCGTCGGAGTTGAAGATGCGGTAGCGGAAGTCGACGTCCGGGTGGCTCGGCGGTTCGACGATCAGCAGTTGGTCGAAGCCGACACCGACGTGGCGGTCGCCCCATTGCTTGGCATGTTTGGGCTGCACGTGGGCATGCTGACTGATCAGGTCGAGGACCATGAAGTCATTGCCCAGGCCGTGCATCTTGGTAAAGCGCAATAGCATGACGTCGCCCTCAGGCCGGCAGCAGGCTTTCGCCGGCATAGAGCTCTTGGACGGTCTCGCGACGACGCACTTCGTAAGCCTGCTCACCATCCACCAGCACCTCGGCGGCGCGGCCGCGGGTGTTGTAGTTGGAGCTCATGACGAAGCCATAGGCACCCGCCGAGCGCACGGCCAGCAGGTCACCTTCGGCCAGCGCCAGCTGACGATCCTTGGCCAGGAAATCACCGGTCTCGCAGATCGGCCCGACCAGGTCGTAGTTGCGCGTCTCGCCGTCACGCGGCTGCACCGGCGACACGTCCATCCATGCCTGATACAGGGCGGGGCGGATTAGGTCGTTCATCGCCGCATCGACGATGGCGAAGTCCTTGTGTTCGGTGTGCTTGAGGTATTCCACCTGAGTCAGCAGCACGCCGGCGTTGGCGACGATGAAGCGGCCCGGCTCGAATACCAGCGACAGGTCGCGGCCCGCCAGGCGCTTGCGCACGGCGGCGATGTAATCGCCCGCCAGCGGCGGTTGTTCGTCGCGGTACTGCACACCGAGGCCGCCGCCCAGATCCAGGTGCTTGATGGTGATACCGCGCGCGGCCAGCTTGTCGACCAGCAGCAGCAGGCGATCCAGGGCGTCGAGGAAGGGCTCGAGGGTGGTCAGCTGCGAGCCGATATGGCAGTCGACGCCGATCACTTCCAGGTTCGGCAGTTCGGCGGCGCGGGCGTAGACCGCCTCGGCCTGCTCGATGTCGATGCCAAACTTGTTTTCCTTGAGGCCGGTGGAAATGTACGGGTGGGTGCCGGCATCCACGTCCGGGTTGACCCGCAGCGAGACGGGCGCCTTGACGCCCAGTTCGGCAGCGACCTTCTGCAGGCGCTCCAGCTCGACGACGGACTCGACGTTGAAGCAGTGCACGCCGACTTCCAGCGCGCGGCGCATGTCGTCGCGGCTCTTGCCGACGCCGGAGAAAACGATGCGGCTCGGTTCGCCACCGGCGGCCAGTACGCGCTCCAGCTCACCGCTGGAGACGATGTCGAAGCCGGCGCCGAGACGCGCCAGCACGTTCAATACGCCAATGTTGGAGTTGGCCTTGACCGCGAAGCAGACCAGGTGTGGCATGCCGGCCAGGGCATCGGCATAGGCGCGGTACTGCCCCTCGATATGGGAGCGCGAGTAGACGTAGGTGGGCGTGCCGAAGCGCTGGGCCAGCGCAGACAAGGCAACGCCTTCCGCGAACAGCTCACCGTCGCGGTAGTTGAAGGCTTCCATGGGGCAGCTCCTGTCAGAGTTCGAAACGGTCTCGGCTGTTGCCGGCGTTGTCGTCGCCCGGCAGGTACAGCGGGCCTTTCTGACCGCAGCCAGCCAGCAGGCAAACGGCGGCGAGGAGCGCGAGGGTCAGTCGCTTCATGGGACAGTCCTTGAAAATAAGCGTGAATTGCGCCGGAGTATACCGACCCCCTGCCACCTTGCCTATGTGCCCGGCGCCCGCCTGGCGGGGCGCCGGCTCGATTCGCGTGCGTACGCCGAAGGCATTCGTGCCGGCTTGGGTTAGCATGCGGCGAGTAACGAGGAGCCCCGATGGACAATCCCGCGATTCTGGTCGGCTCGGTCTCGGTCGCCTACCTGCAAGGCCTGATCGAACACCTGCAGCGTCAGGGGGTAGCGCCCGACGCCTTGCTCGCCCATGCCCAGTTGAGTCCGGAGGCCCTGAGCCAACGCGACCAACGCATCGCCGCCAGTGCCTATCTGACATTGCTGGGCGAGGGCGTGCGCCTGACCGGCGATCAGTGCCTGGGCCTGCACCTGGGGGAAGCGGTACGGCCGGGCTACTACGGCGTGCTCGGTTACCTGATCATGAGCTGCGCGACCCTCGCTGATGCGCTGCACCGCCAGGCGCGCTATGCCTCGTTGGTCGGTAATCTGGGGCTGGTCGTGCTCGATGACGAGCCCGCCCGGCCTGGCAGCGAGCCGCTGATCGCGCACAGCTGGCAGCCGTTGCTGGCCCAGCAGCAGCGGCAACTGAGTGAAGAAACCCTGGCCGGCTGGGTCAGTTTCGGGCGCTGGATCAGTGGCCTGGATATCTCGCCGACCGAAGTGCGCTTCCAGCATCCGGCGCCAGCGGATACGTCGGAGCACGCGCGTATCTTTCGCTGCCCGGTGCTGTTCGATCAGCCCGACAATGCCCTGATCTTTCCCAAGCGTTTGCTCGCGGCACCGCTGAACCAGGCCGACGCGCAGGTGCGTGGCATGCTCGATGCCTATGCTGATCGGCTGTTGGCCGAACTCAATCAGGGCAACAGCGTGCTCGATCGCGCGCGCCTGGAACTGGCCCGGCAGTTACCGGAGCAGGGGCCGGACCTGGAAGCCATCGCCGCCGCCCTGGCGTTGAGCCCAAGGACCTTGCAGCGACGTTTGCGTGAGGGTGGGCTGTCGTTCAGTCAACTGGTCGACGAGACACGTCAGCAGCTGGTGCTGCATTACCTGCGTGACCCGGCACTGGAGCTGGCGGAAATCGCCTTTCTGGTCGGTTTCAGTGAGTCCGGTTCTCTGGCACGTGCATTTCGTCGCTGGACGGGAACGAGTCCGGGCGAGTACCGTCGCCACCTTTGCGTCTAGGCCGCTACTCTGGCCGCGCGATTTCGCCTACTTTTTCTGCAGTTGCTGCATCTTGTGAGGACACCCCGATGAGCCTGAGCGAAGCCCGCTTTCACGACCTGGTCGATGCCACCCAGCAAGCGGTGGAGGACATTTTCGACGACAGTGGTCTGGACGTCGATCTGGAGAACAGCGCCGGTGTGCTGACGGTACGCTTCGACAATGGCAGCCAGCTGATCTTCAGCCGTCAGGAGCCGATTCGTCAGCTCTGGCTGGCGGCGCGCTCCGGTGGTTTCCACTTCGATTACGACGAGGCCGATGGCCGCTGGATCTGCGATACCAGTGACGAGCAGCTGGGTGAAATGCTGGTACGCATCACCCTCGAGCAGTCGGGCACCGAGCTGGAGTTCGATGAGCTCTGAGCCCAACGTGGCGTCGCCGTGCCGACGTCAGTGTTGCCTTGATGAGCATGAACAGTGCCTCGGTTGCGGTCGTACCCTGCAGGAAATTCTCGACTGGGGCGCGGCCGATAACGCGCGGCGCCGCTTGATCTGCCAGGCGGCCGAGCAGCGGTTGCGCGAACGCCAGCAGAGGCGCTGACCACGCAGTCTTGTTTATTTGTCCGGCTGTGTTAGGGTCGACAGACATTCAGCTGAACCCCGCCTTCGGGCGGGGTTTTGCTTTTTTATGGTTTACGCAAGGAGTCCGCCCGGCATCATGAACAGTACACCGACCATCACCATTACCCGCCTCGATCTGCAGCGTCTGGAGCGCCTGCTCGACAGCCTGGACGAGTTCGGCCCTGGCGCCCAGGCGCTGCAGGCTGAGCTGGATCGTGCCGACGTGGTGGGGCACGACGAGGTGCCGGCCGGTGTGGTGACCATGAATTCGCGCGTGCATTGTCGCGAGGAGAGCAGCGGCAAGGACTATCACCTGACCCTGGTCTACCCGCAGGATGCTGGTGGCGAAGGCAAGGTCAGCATCCTCGCGCCAGTTGGCAGCGCCTTGCTCGGCCTGTCCGTCGGCCAGCACATCGACTGGCCCGCGCCGGGCGGCAAGCAGCTCAAATTGACTCTGCTGGAAGTCGAATACCAGCCGGAAGCAGCGGGCGAATACGACCGCTGACGTCTTTTCCCCGGCTGGACTAGAGTGAGGTTTCCGCCAATGGCAAGGAGGCCTCGCCATGCCGAGTCTGCCGCTGTATTTCCCACCGACCTACCAACTGTCGCGTGCCTTGCTCTGCGCCGAGCTGCTGATGGCTGCCTACGACCAGTACGAGCAATGGCTGGCGCAGCAGCGCCCGCGCACACCCGAGCACTTTCATTGGCAACAGCCTGAACTGGAGGGCTGGCAGCTTTCCGCGCCGATCTGGAGCGTGCTCAGCGAGTGGCATGTGTTCAATGAGTCCGAGCCCTTTGGCTTCGCCGCGCGGGATCCGCAGGGCGATTGCTACCTGGTGTTTCGCGGTACCGAGTCGGTGCAGGACTGGCTCGATGACCTCGACCTGGATCAGTGCGACTACCCGTGGCAGGCCGGTGCCGGCCTGGTACACGATGGCTTTCTGAAACTCTATACCTCGTTGCGTGACCAGGCCATGGGAGCACTGGACGGCTTGCAGCCGCAGGCGCGGCTCTGGGCTTGTGGTCACAGCCTGGGCAGCACCCTGAGTACGCTGGCGGTGCCGGACCTGCTGCAGCGCTGGCCTGCATTGCTGCTGCAGCATTACAACTTTGCCAGTCCGCGCCTGGCGTCCCCGGCATTCGCCAGCTACTACAACGGGCTGGCCGTACCGACTTACCGGTTGGTCAACGACAGCGACCTGGTGCCCGAGGTGCCACCGGCAGACAGTGATCGTTGGTTCTATCAGCACGTGGGCTTGCCGGTGACCTTCACCGCCAGCTACGGCGGTGTCGCCGCCAACCACAGCATGGGCGACTGCTACCTCTATGCACTGAACAATCCGGATGCGCCGATGAAGGGCTAGACCTGCTGCAGCGCCGTATTGAGGGCATCTTCCAGTCCGCTCTTGTAGTGCAGGTAATGCACCGTTTGCGCCTGTTGCCCGGCTAGCACGGCGGAGAGGTCGAGGTCGGTGATGTAGCAGGGGTAGCGCTCGCCGCCGGCACGCTGGGCAAGGATGTGCTGCGCCACGGCGCGATACAGCTCGCGGCCGTACTCCAGCTCGGAGAACTCGCGATGGTTGCAGTACAGCGTGACATGGCGTTGGCGACCGTCGCCTGGCTCGACGATGGCCTGCACGTCGTAGAACGGATGGCTGACCTGCGACTCGGGCACCGCTCTGCGCTCGAGGTGCTGAGCGCGTAGTGGCCCCGCCGGCAGCAGTTGGTAGTAGATAATTTCCAATGGTGGCTGATTGTCGGCGCCATCGAGCGGCAACATGGCATTGCGCCGATACAGCAGTGATTGCAGGAAACGGTGGATCGGCGTCAGCAGGCTCTGCTCATCGCGAAATGGCAGGCGCCGGCGCCAGAGTGCATTGCGTTCATCGAGCAGGGTCAGTTCCGCTTCGCCGCTGGTTTCGTGCAGGCGGTAGAACACCTGGATGCACTGTGGGCGGCCCATGGGCAGGATCAGCGCGAGGTCGTCGCCATCGAGGGCATGGCGGTCCAGATGCAGAGGGCTGTAGAGCTCCTGCTCGGCGCCAAGGTGCTCCAGCAGTGCTGGCAGATCGCCCAGAGCGGCGTGGCTGACCTGGCCAGGTGTCAGCTGCAACACGTGATAATGCTGGCGTATCTGCACCAGATAGCGTGACTGGCGACCTTCGGCATAGGTGTTGAGCAGGTCGCGCAGCAGCTCGTCGACGCGTTCGGCAATCGGCTGGGCTCGATTACGGCAGTAGCAGCGCACCTGCACCTTGGGCGGTGGTTCGCCGATCGGCAAGCTGTTGAGCAGGTCGCGCAGGCAGTCGAGCAGCGCGTCCTGGCCGTCATGGCGGCTGACCTGCAGTTCGTTCCAGCTGTTGAGCACCACCTGATCGAGGGTCAGCACCAGGTTCTCGCGTACGCCGGAATAGCCCAGTGCATCGGTACGCCCGGTGGTCATGTGCACGTTCATCTGGCTGTGCTGTTTGAGCGGGTCGACCCCGACATTGACCAGCAGCAGCACTTGGCTGGGGACGCTGGCGCGCAGCAGAGCTGCCTCTTCGACGCTGGGCTGCGGCAAGGGGAAGCTTTGCTGCAGGCTGGCGATCAGGTTGGACAGTTCGAAGTCGGTCAGGTCGCTGCTACCTGGGTGCAGCGAAAGGCGCGTGCTGCTGTCGATCACGCCGTTGCGATGGCACCAGGCAAGCAGTTCTATCAATTCGCGCGCGCGTTTTAGAGGGGCGAAGTCGCTCCACTCCTGGGCGCCCAGGCTGCCGTTGAACAGCGCCCACTGGTATTCGTTGGGCGCTTCGGGGCTGGGGTGTTGCACCAGGGTCAGGGTATCTTCGGCCAGATCCGGGGCGATGCCAGGGTTGATGAACTCCACCTTGCCCGCCTTGCGTTCGAAGGCAGCGTACAGGCGCCGGCCCAGTACGTTGAGGTCACGGGTGTTCAGCGAGCTGCCAGCCTCGGCGCTGCGGGCGAATTGCGAGAGAAAGCGGTAGCTGTACGTTAGCTCGTTGACCAGCACGCGGCGCTCGGCTGCGACCTGGCGCACCTTCCACTGGCTGCGACTGTCGAGCACGCTGAGCTGGCGGCTCTGCCAGCCCCATTCCGCAGTCAGGCGCTCCAGCAGCAGGCGCTGCCAGCTTTTGGCGCGGCCGCGTGTTGGCGGGCGACTGACCTTCTTGTTGACCTTCAGGTACAGGCAGCGGCGAATCAGCTCCAGTCTTTCCTGATCGCCGCGCGCGCTCAGATATTCCTCCAGGCGACGGTAGACGACGATGTAGGGATCGAGCTCGTCGAGGTCCAGGCGGCCTTCGAACACTGCCCGCTTGAAGCGCAGTGCCAGGCATTCGACCTTGGGATGCTCGCTGGCGTAGACCTCGGTGAGCAACAGTTTGAGCACCGACTTGTAGGGCGACTCGATACCCTTGTACAGCTGCCACATGCCGGCGCCGATGAACTCTTCTGGCGGAATGTGCGCCAGGTTGCCGAGGTCGAGTACATCCTCGGCACGTACGAAGCGCTTGCTCAGCAGGGTGCGGCAGTAGTCGTGGTAGCGCGTTTCCTCGTAGACCGGCACTAGCCACCAGAGTGGCGTACGACCGCCGAGCCAGATGGCGGTGCGGTAGAACTCGTCGAGCAGCAGATAATGCTGGGTGGTGCCGCAGTCGTCGGAGGTCAGTTGCGCCTCACGTGCGCCCTGGGTGAAGCGCTGCGGGTCGACCAGAAAGACGTGCACCTCGGCGCCCTGGGTGGCGGCCCAGCTTTCCAGTTGATCGCACTTCTTGCGCAGGTCCTGTAGCTCCTGCGCCGTGAGGTTGGGCGAATGGCACAGCCACAGGTCCATATCGCTCTGCTCGGCCTGTGCCACGGTGCCCAGGCTGCCCATCAGGAACAGGCCATGCAGCGGCGCTGCGCCTTGACCACGACGGGGTTTGTAGACGAAGGAGCGGGTCAGTCGCTGGACTTCAGCGAGGCTGGCATCATCCGGTTCGAAACCGCTTAGGCCTGCCGGTGTACTGGCCGAAACATAGCCAGGCAGCAGCGGGTGATTGACGTGCAGCAGCAGCGGCAACAGCTTGAGGACCAGTTGCTGGCGTGTGGACAGCGCCTCCATGGCCCGCTGCAGGCGACCCTGATTGATCTGCAGAAAGCGCGCGCGCAGTTGCGTCAGCACCTTGCGGTCGATGCCGTCATCGATATCGGGGCGTATTTCCAGCGTGCGCGTCATGCTCGAACTCTACTGCAGATGCGGCAAGCCTATCAGCGGGGGGCTCGCCAGTGCAGTGCCTTTGACGCTATATCGCCCGCAGCGCCGCTCTCTGAAGAGCGGCCGGCTAATGTCGAGCGGATAAGGTTACCAACGCACTCTGTCGCAAGAGCCTCGCCCCGGGCGATGCGCTCCAAGGGTGCGCCACTCTAATTCGCGGCGCAGCCCCAGTGATCGAGCGGCATTAGTCGGCGGGCGAGTGGATTAAGCGGGAGTGGCCTGACGGGTCGAGAGAATGGTCAGCAGCGCTTGCGCGTGTTCGGCGGCATCGATGCCCAGGCTGGTCAGGTAGCCGCCGTCGGCTTGGCTCACCAGGCCTTTTTCGTGAAGGCGGGTGATGGCACCTTGCGCCTTGAATGAAGCGTTGTTGTGTACCTTGAGCCCTTCTAGGTGATTGTCCAGGTTGTACAGGGCGAGGATTTCCAGCTCGTCGATCAGGTCAGCGTTGAATGACTTCATGGTGACTCCGTCTTGTTGTTATGGCGTTCCTGCAGTGTAGAACCATGCGCGGTGCTCTGCCCATCAATGAGTTGCCAGTTGGCGAGAATTCGCTGGTAGGTGCCGTCCTGCCTGATCTGCCGCATGCCTGCGTCGAAGTCGCGCAGCAAGGCTGCGGCCTGTGGATGATGGCGGGAAAAGGTCAGGTAGAGCTGTGGGCGATGCACCCTGGTCAGCGCCTTGAACTGGCCAGCCAGCTCGGGGTTGTCACGCAGCAACGCTTCGGTGGTGCCGCGAAAGGCGATGACGTAGTCCACGCGGTCGCGCTGCAGCATGAGAAAGCCATTCATATCGCGCCGCACCGCAACGCGCTGGATGTCCGCATAGCTGTCGAAGTACTCGCCGTAGGTGTAGCCGATGGTGACTGCCACGCGCTTGCCTCGGATGCTGTCCAGATCATCTATCAGCGCATCCCCTGCATGGCCCCAGAGCAGGATGTCGTCGCTGAACAGCATCTCCTGCGGCAGCAGGAACTCCGCGCGGATGTGTGCGTCAGGCGTGGTGTTGAAGCAGCCAGCCAGACTGCCTGAACGCGCCAGCTCCATGCAGCGCGAATAGGGGTAGGGCGCCAACTCGACGGACGTTTTGCTGGCGCTGAACGCTGCGCGGACGATGTCTGCCGACATGCCCTCGATCTTGTCATTACGCAGGGCGGTGTAGGGATACCAGTCATCCTCGGCACCAATGCGCGGCGTTTCGGCTCGCACGACGCTGGCTCCGCTCAAACAGAGGGCGCAGATCAGCAAGGCGATGAGTCTGGGCAGCGTACAGGCCATCGAAGGCGATACCTTCTCGGTCGGGATTGATGGTGACAGTAGCAATCTGCCTGCCAGTCCGACCAGTGGCCTGAGTCAATCCATCTTCAGTTTTCTTCCGGCAGCTCTGGCAGGGCGCGCAACGCTTGCTCATACCAGGCGCTATCGAACGGGCGGTCCTCGCGCAGCATGGCATCGATTTCATGAGCCAGGACCAGTGCCATCAGCTCAAGAGTCTCTTCGCGCTCGTAACCGACCAGCGTCAACTTGTTGTACACCGCCTTGGCGGCTGCCGGTTCGCCGCTTTCCAGCTGATTCTCGATGGCCTGGATCAGGGTGGCTTCGGCGAAGTCTTCGTCTTTTTGCTCGTCGCTAGTGCTCACGATGCGGGTCCATGTCTCTGGGGAAAGTGTTCAGTTTGACAGTCTGTCTGCGTGCTGGCCACGCAGAGCACTTTATGATTTATTTACTCCTATAATGTGGGAGTTTGTTTCGTATATTGAGAATTGCAAAAAAGCCGATTAGAGTCCGTCGCCAGGAGAAAGTTATGTCCGATAAAAATAACAACCAAGCACCCATGGGTGCCCAGGCGCTTTTCAGAGGCCTGGCTGTGATCGACGCCGTCGCACAGGGGGCCAGCAGCCTCGCTGATATCGGTGCGAGTATTGGCTGCACGCGTAGCACCACCCATCGTCTGATCACCGCTCTGGTGCAGGCAGGTCATTTGCGCGCCATTGGCGGTAGCGCTGGTGGCTATCAACTCGGTCCGAAACTCATCGAACTCGGCTACAAGGCCCGCGCGCAGATGCCGCTGGCTAACGTAGCGCGTCCTCATCTGGAGGCGCTGGCGCGGCTAACTCAGGACACCGTGCACCTGGGCGTGCGTGAAGACGGTGATGTGCTCTACATCGAGAAGTTGCCGAGCAGTCGCGGTCTGGAAATGCGCTCGCGAATCGGCCTGCGCATGCCTCTGGCCCTGACGGGGATTGGTAAGTCGCTGATGCTTGACCTGACTGAAGCGCAGTGGTTGGAGCTATACGAGCAGGGCTTGCAACGCCGCGCCGGGCAGTCTGGCTTGCGCGAGGTGTTTACGCCTTGGGATGAGTTTCGCGAGCTGATGAACGGCTACGCCAAGGGCGGTTTCAGCCTCGATCTGGAGGAAAACGAGCTGGGCGTGCGCTGCGTCGCAGCGCCAGTACGCGATGCCAGCGGGCAGATCGTCGCCGCGCTGAGTGTTGCCAGTGCCATCCCCTATATGCCGGAAGCACGTCTGCACGAGTTGCGCCCGGACGTAACGGCTTGTGCCGTCGCCATTTCCCGTGAATTGGGTTGGAGTGCCTCATGACCGAATGCCTCGCCCCGACGCTGATCGCACTCGACTGGGGTACCTCATCGCTACGCGCTTATCTACTTGGCGAAGGCGGCCGGGTGCTGGCTTCGCAGAGTCGGCCATGGGGCGTGCAGCACACGCCGGATGGCGATTTCGCCCGAGCCTATGAAGAGTTGATTGGTGAATGGTACCGCCAATGGCCTGAGCTGCCTGCGCTGGCGTGCGGCATGATCGGCAGCCGCCAGGGCTGGCGTGAGGTGCCCTACGCTGTGTGCCCGGCTACGGCGAACGATCTGGTTGATGGTTTGCTGGCTTTGGATACTGCCTGCGGCACGCTGCACCTGGTACCCGGGGTGCTCGATGCAGGTGCGTTGCCCAACGTGATTCGAGGTGAGGAAACCCAGGTCTTCGGTGCTCTGCAACTGGCCCCTGAACTACGTGATAACGCCTTGCTGGTTTTGCCGGGTACCCACAGCAAATGGGTCACGGTGCGCGACGGTGCGATCAGCCACTTCGCGACCTACATGACAGGCGAGCTGTTCGCGGTCTTGCGTGACCATTCGATTCTTGGCCGCCCGGCCCGTGAGCAGGGTAGCGAGCGCAGTGATGCGGCGTTCTTTCGCGGGCTCGATGCTGCTCGGCAGAGCGGCGCCGAAGGTATTTCTGGCCGTCTGTTCAGCACCCGCAGTCTTTTGCTCACCGACCGTCTGAGCGCAGGGCAAAGCCTGGATTATCTCTCCGGGCTACTGATCGGCGAGGAGCTGCGCGGTGTACTCGCCAGTCTTGAGGGTGGCGTCTGTCCGCCGCTGGTGCTGATTGGCGATGTGCACCTGTGTGAGCGTTATCGATTGGCCCTGTCTCGTTTCAGCGTGGACTCCGTGCGCATCCTGGAACACGCCGGGGTCGTGGGGCTCTGGCACCTGGCCTACGCTGCTGCTCTTGTCACCGCCCCGCCCGCCGCCGTTTCGAGGAGCGTCCTGCATGTCTGATTCCTACCTGCAGCAATTGCCGCTGATCGCCATTTTGCGCGGTGTCACCCCTGAGGAGATCGTCCCCATAGGCTTGGCGCTCTATGAGGCAGGCTTTCGCCTGATCGAGATTCCACTGAATTCGCCGCAGCCGCTGCAGAGCATCGGCTTGCTGGCGGCTGAACTGGGCGATCGCGCGCTGATCGGGGCCGGTACCGTGCTCAGCACCGGGCAGGTCGAGCAGGTGGCGCAGGCCGGTGGCCGCTTGATCGTGTCGCCCAACTGCAACCCTGAAGTGATTCGCGCCACACGCCGTGCCGGGCTATTCAGCTCGCCGGGGGTGGTCACGCCGAGCGAAGGCTTCGCTGCGCTGGAGGCCGGTGCTCAGGTGCTCAAGCTGTTTCCCGCCGAGCAGTTCAACCCTTCGATCATCAAAGCCTGGCGCGCGGTGTTCGCTCGTGACATCGCCCTGCTACCGGTTGGCGGCATTACACCCGCAGGCATGGCCACGTTCGTCGCTGCGGGTGCCAGCGGTTTCGGTCTCGGTTCGGCGTTGTACAGGCCGGGGATGAGCGTGACCGAGGTCAGCGAGAACGCGGCAGCCTTCGTGGCCGCCTGGAGAGCAACGCAACACTGACATTCGCTACACCCAGTCACCATGACAGCTGTACTCGACAATAATAAAAGGAGAGCTCGTTATGCTCGTTAATCATGCATCCCGCATGTCGCAGTCTTTCACCCTCGGCAAATTGCTGAGTCGCGCCGGTTGCAAGCTGGCCGCACTAACCCTTGCACTGGGCCTGGCCATGCCGACGATGGCCGCTGAGTGGCCAAGTCGTCCGGTGAGCATTGTTGTGCCGGCAGGTGCGGGCGGTGGTTCCGATGGAACCGCGCGAATCCTGTCCAAGTACCTCAAACAGGAGCTGGGCCAGCAGTTCAATGTCATCAACCTGGGGCAGGGCGGTGGCGTGGTTGGCATCCAGAAGATCATCAGCTCCAAGGCCGACGGCTACACCTTGGGCATCTTGTTCAACTATGCCCACTACAAGGAAATGGGCCAGGCTGACTTCCAGGCTAGTGATTTCACGCCCATCGGCCAGTACAACTTCGACCTGGCCGGCTTCCAGGTCAAAGCCGATTCGCCCTTCACCAATCTGCGCCAAGCGCTCGATGCGCTGAAGGCTGACCCCGCCAAATACGCCATCGCCTGCGCCGGCGGCTGCGGGGGTTCCTGGCCGATGGCCGTGGCCGGGTTGCTGGATGCCTGGCAGGTCGACCTGCAAAAAGTGCGCATGATCCCCGGCCAGGGGGCCGCTGCGGCGATGCAGGATCTGGCTGCTGGCGGTGTCGACTTCGTGCCTTGCTCGTTGCCCGAGGCCGACGCGCTGCTGCGCTCGGAAAAAGTACGCAGTCTCGCCGTATTCGGTTCCGAGCGTCAGGCCGCCTACCCGGATGTGCCGACCCTGAAAGAGGAAACTGGCCTGGATCTAGAGCTAGGTTCGTTCCGCGCACTGGTGGCGCCTGCCGGCCTGCCAGATGACATCAAGGTCAAGCTCGAAACGACCCTGGAAAAAATCTACAACGACCCCGAATGGCGCAAGGAAATGGAAGATCGTGGCTTCCGTCCGCAGTGGCGCAACGCCGAGGCCTTCGGAGAGTACCTGGAACAGCACACCCGCGACGTTCAGGCTCTGATCGGCAAGCTCAATCCTTAACCGACACAGTGGCCGCCTATGCCTGGTAGGGGGCCACTGCCGATCGACAGGAGCGCACAGTATGAAATTCAGCGACATCACTCTTGGGGTGAGCTTCACCCTGCTCGGGTTGGCTGTGTTGGTACACGGTCAGCAGATGAAAACTTCGCCGTTCTTCCAGTACGGCGCCGGCTTCTTTCCTTCGATCATCGGCAGCCTGTTGGCGGTCTGCGGGGTGATCCTGCTGATCAAGGGCATCCGCCTGACGCTGGTTCAGCAAGGCGGTTTCTGGCTGGTGCAGGCCGGTCCCTGGATGCGTGATCGCGAACGAGTGATCAATTTCGTGCTGGTGCCGCTGTTGGTGGTGGCGTTCATCGCGGCTATCGAAAGCGTCGGTTTCCCGTTGTGTAGCGTGTTGTTGGTGGGGTTGCTCTGTCAGCGCTTCAGCGGTCGTCCGTTGCTGTCCTGGGTGACCGCGGTGCTGGTTACGGTGTTTCTCTACCTGTTTTTCCAGCAGTTGATGAGCGTGCAATTGCCCATGGGCGTTCTCACCTACTGTCAGGGGCGCTGAGCGTGGACGCGATAATCAATGCTTTCAGTATGGTCATGACCTTCGAAGTCCTGGCGGTAATGATGATTGCCGCTCTGTACGGCCTTTTTGTCGGCGCCATTCCTGGCCTCACTGCCAGTATGGCGGTAGCACTGATGGTGCCGGTGACCTTCTTCATGGACCCGGTGCCAGCGATTGCCGCCATCGTCACCATGGCCGCCATGGCGATCTTCTCCGGCGACCTTCCCGCCGTGTACATGCGTATGCCCGGTACACCGGCATCCGCGGCCTACACCGAGCCCTGCCATGGGCTGTCGCAGCGAGGCTTGGGTGAGTATGCGCTAAGCATGAGTGCAGTCAGCTCGGCCATCGGCGGCAGCGTCGGCGTACTGGCGCTGATCCTGTGCGCGCCATTCCTGGCCGAGTTCGCCCTCAACTTCAGTTCGTTCGAATATTTCTGGCTGGCCTGCATGGGCCTGACCGCTGCCATTGCCGTGTCGGACAGCTCGCCGGTCAGAGGTGCAGTGTCGCTGCTGCTCGGCTTGCTGGTTGCCAGCGTGGGGCTGGACCCGGTTTCCGGTGAGGCGCGGTTTACCTTCGGCAATGCTGACCTGCTCGGCGGTTTGGGTTTCATCCCGGTGATCATTGGTCTGTTCGCCGTGGCGGAGATCCTACGTTTCTGCACCCGTAACAGTCGCGCGGGCAACTCCCGGCAGGCCGCCCTGGTGCCTCAAAAGCCGATGCTGCTGCAGGCGCTGCGCGACATCTTCAAGTACAAGGTGGGTGTTGCTCGGGGCTCGTTTGTCGGGGTGCTGGTGGGTATTCTGCCGGGGGCAGGGGCTGACGTGGCCGCGTACATCTCCTACGCCATGTCCAAGCGCGCAGCAGCCCGACGTACCACGCCGGATGAGGTCAACATGGCCAAGATCGTTCCGGCTACCGCAGCCAACAACGCAGCTGTGGGTGGCAGTTTCATTCCGGCCACGGTGTTCGGGATTCCCGGAGATTCGCTGACCGCCATTGTCATCGGCGTACTGTTCATGAAGGGCCTGAATCCGGGCCCAACGATCTTCACTGAGAACGCCGACATGATCAACGCGGTGTTCCTGGCGTTCCTGCTCGCCAACCTCATGCTGATTCCTTTCGGTTTTCTCGCCATCAAGCTGTTCAAACGCGTGTTGCAGGTGCCGCAGAGCATCCTCATGCCGGTGATCCTGGCGTTTTCTATCGTCGGCGCCTTCGCCGTGGAAAATACGCTGTTCGCCATCGCCATCATTCTCGCCTTCGGCGTCATCGGATTCTTCATGGAAGAAAACGGTTTTCCACTGGCACCGATGATTCTCGGCATCGTCCTCGGGCCGATGCTCGAGGAAACCTTCATCACCTCGATGATGCGTGCCCAGGGCGACCTGATGGTGTTCTTCGAGCGCCCGGTATCGCTGGCGCTCGCCATCATCACCCTATCTCTGTGGCTACTGCCGCTGTTGTTGCGCTTATTCAAGCGCCGTACGGGCATTGCCCCGGAATCCCCTGCTCACCGTCAAGAGGAATGCACCCAATGACCTTCAACGACCTGCGCGGCAAACGCGTTCTGATCACCGGCTCCACCCTCGGTATCGGTTTGGCTACCGCGCGCGCCTTCGCCAAGCTTGGCGCCCATGTCGGTATCACCGCACGCAACACGCCGGCTAACCTCGATGCACTGCTCAGCGAGTTGTCAGCCGATGGTGGCCAGGCGGCGTTCTTCGCTGGCGATCTCGGCAAGACCGAGGCCTGCGTGGCCACGGTTGCGGCGTTCGTCGAGCGTTTCGGCGGTATCGATGTGTTGATCAACAACGCCGGGGCACTGCTGGAACGTCGTGGCCTGGAGAGCATCGATGATGCCTTTTTCGATGCGATGACCAACGTCAATCTGCGTTCGGCGCTGATGGTCACCCGTGAAGCCATTCCCCATTTGCGCGCGTCGGCCAAAGCCAGCGGACAGAGTGCGGCAGTGATTACTACCGGCTCGATCGCCGCCCACGGCGGCGGTGGTCCCGGCGCTAGCCTCTACGCTGCGGCCAAGGCCTGGTTGCACAATATTCAGCGCAACTGGGTACGTGAATTTACCCCGGCCAATATCCGCTTCAACATCGTTTCGCCTGGCACCGTGGACACCGCGTTCCACGCCGATAAGGACGATGCTGCGCGCGCAGCGGTCAGTAGCACCATCCCGATGGGCCGCTTCGGTACCCCGGAGGAAATGGCACCGTCTTATCTGTTCCTCGCGTCACACGCCTGCAGCGGCTACATCACCGGCCAGGTGCTCGATGTCAACGGTGGGCAGGCAATGCCATGAATGCATCAGACCGATTCGCTCCCGGCGTCCTGAGTTATGGCGCTCCTGTCGATTTGCAGCAGGCGCGACATATTGCTGCAGCGGCTGAGCGTGAGGCGTTGGCCAACGGCTGGCCGATGGTGATTGCAGTGGCCGACAGCGGTGGAAATTTGGTGCTGTTGCACAAGCTCGATGAGGCGGCACTGGGCAGCGTCGAGATAGCGATCAAGAAGGCCTCAACGGCGGCGCTGTTCAAGCGCTCGACCAAGGGCTTCGAGGAAACCCTGGCAACCGGCGGCGCGGCACTGCGCTTGCTGTCGATGCACAATGCCATTCTGCTTGAGGGTGGCGTGCCGCTGGTACAGGATGGCAAGGTTATCGGCGCTATAGGCGTGTCAGGTATGCACCCGACTCAAGACGGGCAGGTGGCGCTGGCCGGCGCTGCAGCGCTGGGCTAAGCACAGCGCCCGCGTATGCAACGTGCGCGGGCGTGTTCGCCGAGCAGCGGTTGGCAATTGCCTGCAGGTTTTCATGGGTATTGAACCGCGCAGTCATCAACTCGCAACAGGTACGCGTGTTCGCCGGTCAGGCGATAGCCGGCCTACTCGCTCTGCACGTAGGCGCCGTAGCGTTCGTAGAATTCTATAGCCGCGGTGCTCCAGTTCAGCTCCGACTATTCAAGGTGGCCACCGCCGGGTAGCGCCTTGCCGGTTCTGATGAGGGCTCAGTCGCAGGGGACGCCAACGCCTTTCAGGCTGACTTTGAAGAATTGCAGACGAAAGCCGGAGTTCGCGGCCCGACTGCAAAGACTCTTATTGAGGGTGCGGTATTCGGCGATGAAGATCGGTTTGCCCTGGCTGCGCATGTGACTGTAACCGTCGCATTCGTTGTAGCGATAGCAACTCTCGTTGATGGCAAAGTCGAAGTAGTCGCCAAGTGACGGCAGCAGTTCTACGGCATTCTTCAGGCCGATGCTCAGGTCGCGACTATGTGCCTCGCTGGCTAGCCAACGATTGAAGTCTATTTGCTGGGCTTCCGTCAGGCCCAGGCCGTTGTCATTGCTGTAGCCGTCCACGTTGTCCGGATCGACAGCGTCGCAGCCTTTTTCTACGGCCAGGTCCAGGCGTTTGGCGAGTAGTTGGCGCACATCCTCACGGCGATAGTCGAGCCAGTGCTCACCCGGCCAATCAGGCAACGCCTTGCCCAGAGCCGCCGTTGGGTAGGCCTGAGCGTCGCTGCGCCAATCTTCCCAGGTGCCCGCACTGAAATAGCAGATGACGATACGCCCACCCGCCTTGAGATTGGTGATGGTTTGCTTGGGCGTGTCGTACAGGTCTATGTCATAGACCAGGCGATTGGGTGTTTGCAGTTTGCCATCGAGTTGCATGTGCCAGGACGCATTGGCGGGAATGGTGACTGGTGTCGCCGCCGATAGCGCCGGGGCGATAACGCTGAGCAGTGCAAGGAGTGTGCGCATGATGGTCCGGGACTGGTGGAGGTGTAATTACCTTAGGCCAGAGGTGTTGCTCTAGCCAGGCGCTGGCTTGCTCAGCCTGCGGCGAAATCCAGCAAGGCCTGGCCAGCCAGGCGGTAGGTTGTCCACTCACTTTGCGGGCGGGCACCGAAGGATTCATAGAAGTCGATGGCCGGAGTATTCCAGTCCAGCACTGACCACTCGAAGCGGCCGCAGCCGAGTGCTACTGCCAGTTGTGCCAGGTGGCGCAGCAGCGCCTTGCCAGCGCCCAGGCCTCGAGCGTCTGGGCTGACGTAAAGGTCTTCCAGATAAAGACCGTGTTTGCCCAGCCAGGTGGAGTAGTTGAAGAAATACACCGCGTAGCCGATGGGCTGGCCTCCGTTTTCGCAGATCAGGCCGTGGGCGGTGCTGCCCTCGGCGAACAGGCTATCGCGGATACCGGCGGCATCGGTCTTCACCTCGTGCTCGGCCTTTTCGTAGATGGCCAGGTCGGTGATGAAGCGCAGGATCAGCTCCGCGTCGTCAGGGGTGGCGGGTCGAATGTGCAGGGACATGAGTCTCTCCTGGCGCGACACACTGCGCGTGCTGTCGCGTGGTTGGATGCGTACGTGTTATCGGTCGGCGATGAGTTCGTGACGACCTTTGCTGAGTCCGTTAAAGGCGCAGGCCAAGGTTGACCATCAGTGCGGCGTTGCCCAGCAGTACCAGTTCCGCCGCCATGCCGTGACTCTGCACGCCCAGCGAAGGAATGATCGCTGGCGCTACGCCGAGGTGATTGAGGGGGATCTTGTCGCGGTACTCGCCGCGATAGCCGTGCAGCAGGCCGCCTGTCAGCTTGGCATAGAACGGATGGTGGTCACTCTCGAAGCGCCGTCCCACGTAGGCGTACTGCGAACTCTGGTCGAACGAGTTGCGAAAGACCGCGCCGCCCCAGAGGTTACCGGACGCATAACCACGCTCCAGTCCGATCAGCCGCTGGTGATTGTTGTGGTCAGGCTCGGGGTTGTAATGCCGCGTGTAGACGCTCGTCTGTACTTGCCAGTAGTCATGTTCAGTCGCGACTGCTGATGTTGCCAGCAGGCTCAGTAGCAGGGTCGTAGGGAGTGTGTAACGCATGGCAACCTCCTGGTCGAATGGCCTGCCTTGGCAGGGGCGGCGCGCCGCCGCCCCTTTGCGACCTCAGCGGCTAGCGAGAAGTTCGCGGCCACGCACTACCGCAGCGCGCACCTGATTCGGTGCGGTGCCGCCGATATGGTCGCGAGCGCCGACCGAGCCTTCCAGGGTCAGCACGGCGAATACATCGTCAGTGATCTGTTCGCTGAACTGGCGCAGTTCGTCCAGGCTCATCTCGGCCAGGTCCTTGCCGGTCTGCACACCGTATTTCACGGCGTGCCCGACGATCTCGTGGCAGTCGCGGAAGGGCAGGCCCTTGCGTACCAGGTAGTCGGCCAGGTCGGTGGCGGTGGAGAAACCGCGCAGTGCCGCTTCGCGCATGATTTCGCGCTTGGGCTTGATCGCCGGCACCATGTCGGCGAAGGCGCGCAGGCTGTCGCGCAGGGTGTCGGCGGCGTCGAACAGCGGTTCCTTGTCTTCCTGATTGTCCTTGTTGTAAGCCAGTGGCTGGCCTTTCATCAGGGTCAGCAGGCCGGTCAGGGCGCCGAATACGCGGCCGGTCTTGCCGCGCACCAGTTCGGGCACGTCCGGGTTCTTCTTCTGCGGCATGATCGAGGAGCCGGTGCAGAAACGATCCGGCAGGTCGATGAACTGGAACTGGGCGCTGGTCCACAGCACCAGCTCTTCGGAGAAGCGCGACAGGTGCATCATCGCCAGCGAGGCAGCGGCGCAGAATTCGATAGCGAAGTCGCGGTCGGAAACGCCGTCCAGCGAGTTGCCGCCAACAGCGTCGAAACCTAGCAGTTCGGCAGTGATCTCGCGGGCAATTGGGTAGGTGGTGCCGGCCAGTGCGGCTGAGCCCAGCGGCATGCGGTTGGTGCGTTTGCGGCAGTCGACCAGGCGCTCGTAGTCGCGCGCGAGCATCTCGAACCAGGCCAGCAGATGGTGGCCGAAGGTCACTGGCTGGGCGGTCTGCAGGTGGGTGAAGCCGGGCATGATGGTGTCCGCTTCGGCTTCGGCCAGGCCCAGCAGACCCTGCTGCAGGCGGGTGATCTCGGCCTGGATGACGTCGATCTCGTCGCGCAGCCACAGGCGGATGTCGGTGGCCACCTGGTCGTTACGCGAGCGGCCGGTATGCAGCTTCTTGCCGGTGACGCCGATTCGGTCGGTCAGGCGCGCCTCGATGTTCATGTGCACGTCTTCCAGATCGACGCGCCAGTCGAACTGGCCGGCTTCGATCTCGCCCTGGATCTGCTTGAGGCCGTCGATGATGGTGTCGCGCTCGGCATCGCTGAGTACGCCAACCTTGGCCAGCATGGTGGCATGGGCGATGGAACCCATGATGTCGTGGCGGTACAGGCGCTTGTCGAATTCCACCGAGGCGGTGAAGCGGGCGACGAAAGCGTCGACGGGCTCGCTGAAGCGGCCGCCCCAGGACTGATTGGTTTTTTCACTGCTCATGATTTGGGCTCGGAATCGGGCGGGCCACGTTGGCGGCCAGCATGGCGGACAAAGTGCGTCGATAATAACAGGGTCGGCAAGCGTTTCGACGTGCCACATTCGCCGTCGGGCAGGGGACGGTGGTGTCGGCTGCTTCACAAATCTATCGCGAAGGTGGCATTTCGGTGCTTTATTTTGTCCGGCTGGAGCCGTCTGGCTTGCCGGCTAGCAGGGCGACACGGAAACTGCGTCGATGCATACAAAATCGCTTGCCAAGAACAAACGTATCGACGACTTCTTCGTCCCGGAACTGTGCCAGCCGGAAGCCCTGCTGAGCATGGTGCTGCTGGCTGAGCTGCTGGTACTGGTGCTGGTGCTCGCCGAACCGATGACGCCGGGTTTCGACTGGGTGCGCCTGGCCCTGACCTCATTGTTCGTGCAGTGGATCGTGCTGCTGTCGGCTGCCGTGCTATGTCGATTGCGGCCCTTGCTGGCGCGCCTGCCGCCGGCGCTGGCTGGCGGCCTGTGCTGTGTGCTGGTGGTGCTGCTGACTCTGGGTTGTACGGCGGTGGCTGACTATTACGAGCTGGGCGGGCCGCTACCACGCAGTGGTGAAGTGAATCTTTATCTGCGCCATGCGTTGATCAGCCTGATCATGTCCGCACTGCTGCTACGCTATTTTTATCTGCAGAGCCAATGGCGTCGGCAGGAGCAGGCCGAGCTGCGTGCGCGGATCGAGTCGTTGCAGGCGCGGATTCGCCCGCATTTTCTGTTCAATAGCCTCAACAGCATTGCCAGCCTGGTCACGCTCGATCCGTACAAGGCCGAGCAGGCGGTGCTGGATCTGTCGGATCTGTTTCGCGCCAGCCTGGCCAAGCCCGGCACGCTGGTGCCGTGGAAGGAGGAACTGGAACTGGCGAAACGATATCTATCGATCGAGCACTATCGGCTCGGCGAGCGACTACAGTTGCAGTGGGAGGTCGAAGGTGTGCCGGAGGATCTACCGATTCCCCAGCTGACCCTGCAACCTCTTTTGGAGAATGCGCTGATCTATGGCATCGCGCCGCGTATCGAAGGCGGCCTGGTGCGGGTCGAGGCGGATTACCAGGATGGTGTGTTCAGCTTGTGTGTCAGCAATCCGTATGAAGAGCGGGGCGAGCAGCACCCGTCGCGGGGAACGCACCAAGCGCTGAGTAATATCGATGCGCGCCTGGCGGCACTTTTTGGGCCGAAGGCGAGTCTCAGCGTGGAGCGCCGTGACGGCCGTCACTACAGCTGTCTACGCTATCCTTGTGCGAGACTCACGCAGGAAGCCAGAGCAATATGAATGTCCTGATCGTCGATGACGAACCCCTTGCCCGCGAGCGCCTCAGCCGTATGGTCGGTGAGCTCGAGGGTTACCGGGTCCTGGAGCCCGCCGCCAGCAATGGCGAGGAAGCCCTGACCCTGATTGATAGTCTGAAGCCGGATGTGGTCCTGCTGGATATCCGCATGCCCGGTCTCGACGGCCTGCAAGTCGCTGCCAAATTGTGCGAGCGTGAAGCGCCGCCAGCGGTGATTTTTTGCACGGCTCATGACGAATTCGCTCTGGAGGCCTTCCAAGTCAGTGCCGTGGGCTATCTGGTCAAGCCTGTGCGCCCTGAGAGCCTGAGCGAAGCGCTGAAAAAAGCCGAACGGCCCAACCGTGTGCAACTCGCGGCCCTGACCCGGCCTGCGGCGGAAACCGGCGGCGGCCCGCGTACTCATATCAGTGCGCGAACCCGCAAGGGCATCGAGCTGATCCCGCTGGATCATGTGGTCTACTTCATCGCCGACCACAAGTACGTCACCCTGCGTCACGAGGGCGGCGAGGTCCTGCTGGATGAGCCACTGAAGGCGCTGGAAGACGAATTCGGTGACCGCTTCGTGCGTATCCACCGCAATGCACTGGTGGCGCGTGAGCGTATCGAGCGTCTGCAGCGCACCCCGCTCGGACACTTCCAACTGTTCCTCAAGGGGCTCGACGGTGACTCGTTGGTGGTCAGCCGTCGCCATGTGGCCGGTGTACGCAAGATGATGCAGTCGCTATAACAGGGCGCCGGCTGCGGCCTATGGCCGCCTCCTTCCGCCGGCGTCGGGCGAGCCTGTTATGATTTGCGGCAATCGGTTTTCTGGAATTGCCTCATGTCCCGCGAAATTCGCATCGCCACCCGTAAGAGCGCCCTGGCCCTGTGGCAGGCTGAATATGTTAAAGCCCGTCTGGAACAGGCCCATCCGGGCCTCAAGGTCAGCCTGGTGCCCATGGTCAGCCGCGGCGATAAGCTGCTCGACGCGCCGCTGGCGAAGATCGGTGGCAAGGGGTTGTTCGTCAAGGAGCTGGAAACCGCGCTGTTGGAGAACGAGGCCGACATCGCCGTGCACTCTATGAAGGACGTGCCGATGGATTTCCCCGAGGGCCTGGGCCTTTACTGCATCTGCGAGCGTGAAGACCCGCGCGACGCCTTCGTTTCCAATACCTACTCCAGCCTTGATGCACTGCCCGAGGGCAGCGTGGTCGGCACTTCCAGCCTGCGCCGCCAGGCGCAACTGCTGGCGCGTCGGCCGGACCTGAAAATCCAGTTCCTGCGTGGCAACGTCAATACCCGTCTGGCCAAGCTCGATGCCGGCGAGTACGACGCCGTCATCCTCGCCGCCGCAGGCCTGATTCGCCTGGGCTTCGAAGATCGCATCCGCAGCTCGATCAGCGCCGAGGACAGCCTGCCGGCCGGCGGCCAGGGTGCCGTGGGCATCGAGTGCCGCAGCGCCGACAGTGATGTGCATGCTTTGCTGGCACCGTTGCATCACCGTGAAACCGCGCTGCGCGTTACTGCCGAACGTGCGCTGAACAAACATCTCAACGGCGGCTGCCAGGTTCCCATCGCCTGCTATGCCCTGCTCGAAAATGACCAGCTATGGCTACGCGGCCTGGTCGGCCAACCTGACGGTGGCCTGTTGCTGCGCGCCGAAGAGCGCGCTGCCAGTGGTGATGCTGAAGCCCTGGGGGTGCGTGTCGCCGAGGCGCTGCTGGCGCAAGGGGCCGACGCCATTCTCCAGGCCGTTTACGGTGAGGCCGGCCACTCTTGAGTGCATGGCGCCTGCTGCTGACCCGTCCAGCCGAGGATTGTGCAGTGCTGGCGCAGACCTTGGGTGCGCAAGGCGTGTTCAGTCACTGCATGCCGCTGCTGGCCATCGAAGCGCTGGATGAGACGGCCGAGCAGCGCGAGGCCTTCGCCACATTGCAACGCTACTGTGCAGTGATCGTGGTCAGTAAACCGGCTGCTCGCATGGGGTTGCGGCTCTTGGCGCAATATGCGACGCAGACGCCTGATCTGCCCTGGTTTAGCGTTGGCGCTGCCACCGCCGCCGTGCTCGCCGAGCAAGGCTTGTGCGTGCACTTTCCAGATTCGGCCGATGACAGCGAAACGCTGCTCGCTCTACCTGCGCTACACCAGGCGATTGCCGCGGCATCTGCGCCGCGTGTTCTGATCCTGCGTGGCGAGGGTGGCCGAGAATTCCTTGCCGAGCACTTGCGCGGCCAAGGCGTGACGGTCGACTATCTGCCACTGTATCGCCGTGTACTGCCGCAGTATGCATCGGGCGAGCTTAGTCAGCGGGTGCGAGCGGAACGCCTGAACGGCCTGGTTGTCAGCAGTGGGCAGGGTTTCGAACATCTGCAACAGCTAGCCGGCGATGACTGGCCGGCGTTGGCTCGGCTACCCTTGTTCGTACCCAGTCCGCGCGTCGCCGAACAGGCCCGCGCTGCGGGTGCACAGATCGTTGTGGACTGTCGTGGCGCCAATGCCGCGGCCTTGCAGGCAGCCCTGGAGCAGTTTCCGGCTGCCGCCCTCTAAAAGGACGGATACGTGAGCGAAGCATCCACCCCGAACACGCCAGAAGAAAAACCGGCCAGCGAAGCCGTGAAACCCACCACCACACCGCCACCCACGAAGCTACCCCGCAGTGGTGGTGGTAGCGGTCTTGCCGCATTCGCTCTGCTGATCGGTTTGGCAGGTGCCGGTGCCGGTGGCTGGAGCCTCTGGCAACTGCATGAAATGCAGAGCCGGGACCAGCAGCAGGCCGAAGACCTGCAGCGCACCCGCGACGACAGCGCGAAGAAAGTGGATGACTTGGCCCAGCGCCTGGATTCGCGCCTGTCCGCTCTGCCCAGCGCAGCTGAACTGGACGAGCGCCGCCGCCTGCTGGCTAACCTGCAGAGCGATCAGCAGCGTATGAGCCAGCGTCTGGAAAGCGTGCTCGATGGCAGCCGCCAGGATTGGCGTCTGGACGAAGCCGAGCACCTGCTACGCCTGGCGACTTTGCGGTTGTCGGCATTGCAGGATGTCGCCAGCGCCGAAGCTCTGGTGTTGGCTGCCGATGAAATCCTCCGTGAGCAGGACGACCCTGCGGCCTTCGCCGCCCGCGAGCAACTCAGCCGTAGCCTGGAAGCGCTGCGCACCACGGCGCGCCCGGATCGCGTTGGCCTGTTCCTGCAACTGGGCGCCTTGCGTGAACAGGCAGCAACCCTCAATCCCCTGGCGCCGACCTTCGAAGGGCAGGGCGATGTGCTTTCCGATCTGGCAGCCGAAGGCGATGGCAGTGCCTGGTGGGGCGAGTGGGTGAAGAAGCTTTCGGAATACTTCCGTATCGAATTCGATGCCGATCGCAACGTGCGTCCGCTGCTGTCCGGGCAAAGCCTGTCGCAGGTACGCCTGAGTCTGTCGTTGGCGCTGGAGCAGGCACAGTGGGCCGCTCTGCATGGCCAGACCGGTGTCTACCAGCAGTCCTTGAAGCAGGCCGAGGAAATCCTCGACGCCCACTTCAATCTGGACAATCCGGACAGTCGCGCCCTGCGCCAGCGCTTCAAGGAGCTGGCCGATGCCAGCATCGAGGTCAAGGTGCCGGACCTGAGTGACTCGCTCGATGCGCTGCAGGCCTACCTGCAACGCAAGCAGGCGCAACGTCGGCAGGGGGCCGCCGCGGCCGAGGAGGCGCAATGAGACGCCTGATCTGGCTTCTGCTACTGCTGGCCGTCGCAGTCGGGTTGTATCTGCTCAGCCTGGCCATCGAGGCCGACCGCGGCTATGTGTTGTTCGCTTACAAGGGTTTCCGTTACCAGTCCGGCCTGTGGGCATTCCTTGGCCTGCTGGTGGTCGTGGTGGTGCTCTACTACCTGATCAAGTGGACGTTGCGTCTGTTGCTCAGCTCGACGCGGCTGGCCAACCCCTGGTCGCGTCTGCACCGCAGTCGTCGCGTGCGTCTGGCCTCCGAGCAGGGCATGCAGGATCTGGCCGAAGGCCGCTGGGCGCGTGCACAACGTCAGTTGACTCGTGCTGCCGAAGCCGACAGCCGACCGTTGATGTATTACTTGGGCGCAGCACGGGCTGCCAACAAACTCGGCCAGCACGAGCAGAGCGATGCCCTGCTTGAGCGTGCGTTGAGCAAGCAGCCTCAAGCCGAGCTGGCGATTGCCCTGACCCACGCCGAGCTGCAACGTAATCGTGGCGACAGTGAGGCTGCGCTGGAGACCCTGCAGGCGATGCGCGAGCGTCATCCGGGTCATCACCTTGTCCTGCGCCAGCTTCAACGGTTGTACTTGCAGCGTCAGGACTGGTCGGCACTGCTTGGTCTGCTGCCTGAGCTGCGCAAGGAAAAGGCCCTGCCTGCCGCCGAACTTGACGAACTGGAGCGCGAGACCTGGCGCGGTCGTCTGGCTGATGCCGGGCAGCTAGGTCAGGGCGATGGTGAAACCGCACTGCAGCCGCTGACCCAAGCCTGGCAACAGCTTTCTTCACCGCTGCGCCAGGAGCCTGAGCTGATTGCCACCTACGTCGAGCAATTGCGTCGACTGGGTGCGCAGGAAGAGGCCGAAGAAGTTCTGCGTGGCGCGCTCAAGCGTGGCTACGATAGCCGTCTGGCGCGCTTCTATGGCGTGCTGCGTGGCGCCGATCCGGCGCGTCAGCTGCAAACCGCCGAACTCTGGCTCAAGCAGCATCCGCAGGACCCGGCCCTGCTCTTGACCCTGGGCCGCCTGTGCCTGCAGAACCAGCTGTGGGGCAAGGCGCGCGATTACTTCGAGACCAGTCTGAAGATCGAACGTCATCCGGAAACCTGTGCCGAACTGGCGCGTCTGCTGGCACAGTTGGGCGAGCTGGAGCGCAGCAATCAGCTACTGCTGGAAAGTCTTGGCTTGCTGCATCAGGGCTTGCCTTCTCTGCCTCAACCGCAGGGCGTCAGCGCTTGAGTGACTGCGGCTGATTGCCGCGGTAGGCTTGGGATGCGGACGGAGGGGCGTTACAGCATGATGAACAGCCGACTCTGAGTCACGGGGCGCCTTGAAAGGCGCCCTCGCTTTCCTCTACCGTACTGCCCTCGATTTCCCTCCCGGAGCCACCATGCATTTGGCCAGTCCGCGTCCCCTGTTTTTCCTGGCATTCATCGGCTGCGTATTGCTGATGGCGGCTGCGCTGTACCTGGAACACGTCGTCGGGCTGGAGCCCTGCCCGATGTGCGTGCTGCAACGCATCTGCGTGGTGTTGTTCGGCGTGGTCTGCCTGATCGCGGCGATCCATGGGCCAGGCAGCGTAGGGCGTCGCGTTTACGCGGTACTGGCGCTGCTGTTTGCTGGTGCGGGCGCCGCCACCGCCGGCCGGCAGATCTGGCTGCAGAGCGTGCCAGCCGATCAGCTCGAAGCGTGCCTGCCGAGCCTCGAGTTCATGATGGAAGCTCTGCCGATGCAGGACATCGTGCGCCTGGTGTTCCAGGGCAGTGCTGACTGCGCCGAGGTGAAATGGACGCTGTTCGGTATGAGCATCCCCGAGTGGAGCCTGCTGGGTTTCATCGGCATGCTCGGGTTCTGCCTGTTCCAGCTGCTGCGTCGCGATTGAGAATGCGAATTGCGCGAAGCCATACCGCTCGTGGCTTCGACATTAAACGCTCGTATGAAATTTTCTCGCTGCGATGCCTTGATGGTGTGTGCCCACGAGCATAATCTGGCTCGCACGTACCGCCGGAAAAACGCCATTTTCCGACTTTTTTCTGAGGTTAAGGCACCGATTGACAAAAAGTCGTCGGGTTCGGCTTTTAACGTCGCGTAGCGACGGCCAGAAGGGTGGCTAGCAAGGAGGCAGGCCATAAAAAACGTCTCGGGAACGGGCGTATAACAGGCAGCAGCGACAAGGGAAGCGAGGTTCATCATGCTTGAGAGTTGTCAGAACGCACAGGAACGCTGGGGCGGGGTTCACCAGATGATCGATCGCTGGCTGGGTGAGCGCCGCGAACTGGTGCTGGCCTATACCGCTATCACCAAAGCGCCACAGGCACCTGCCATCAATTGCGAATCTCTGCAGGGCTTCTGCGAGCTGCTGGTGGACTACGTTTCGGCGGGGCACTTCGAGGTCTACGAACAACTGACCAACGAGGCCAAGGCCTTCAACGATCAGCGTGGTCTGGAGCTGGCCAAGCAGATCTATCCGCGCATCGAAGCCATTACCGCGGTTGCGCTGGCGTTCAACGACCACTGCGACAATGGCGATTGCCGCGACAGCACCTCATTGGTGGCGGAGCTCAATCATCTTGGGCAATTGCTGCATGAGCGCTTCGAACTGGAAGACTGCCTGATCGAGGTGCTGCACAACTCCCATCAGGAACAGGCTGCCGAGGCGATCTGAACGCCTGATGCCAATGGCCCGGATGGCTCCGGGCCGCTTGTCTGTTCGAAACCGGGTTGGCGCTCAATCGGCCACATCGAGCAAGCGCAGATCGAACACCAGTGGCGCATAGGGTGGTATCAGGTCACCCGCACCTTCTTCTCCGTACGCCTGATCCGCTGGAATTACCAGGCGCCAATGAGCGCCTTTCGGCATTTGCAGTAACGCGCTGCGCCAGCCGGCGATCAGACTGTCCAGGCGAAACCACTGCGGCGTGCTGCTTTCATCGAAGACGCTGCCGTCGGCCAGTTCGCCGCGGTAAATCACCTGCACTCGGCTGCGAGCGGTGGGTGTCGGGCCGCTGCCAGGGCTTAGCTCCGTCACCAGGACGCCGTTGGCCAGCGCCCGCACGTTCGGGCGGCGACCTTGCTCGGCGAGAAAGCGCCGCTCGGTTTCGATGGTTTTGGTGTGGCGCTGTGGCGAGGCGTCGATACGCGCTTCGTGTTCATCCAGCAGCTGCTCGATTCGACCTGCGTCGAGTCGCAAGGGCTTGCCTTCGTAGGCCTGGCGCAGGCCTTCGAGCAGCTCGCTCAGTGGCAGGTCAGGCACCTCTTCATGCAGTCGCTCGCCAAGGCGTACGCCCAAGCTGTAGGCCAGATCCTGCTGGTGCTGGTCGGCCTGCGCGCCCAGGCTGCAGCAGATGGCGAGGGCGGCGATTACGGCGCGGCTCATGACGGTGTCTCCCGATCAAGATACTTGGCAGGTTGTTGAGGTTTCGCTGCGCCGTAGCGTGCTCTGCAACAGCTAAAAGGTCTCGCCGATTATGCCAGCGCACTTCGGCATCTGCTCGGCTCGCCAAAAGGCCTATGGCGAGGCCTTGCGGCTGCGTCTAGTATGGGCTCGTTCACATCCGCCTGGAGGCGCGCCATGTCGGCCAAGAAGAAGTCCATCACTACCCCTTTGCACCTGCTGCACCAACTGTCTGCCAGTTTGCTCGAACACCTGGAAAATGCCTGCTCGCAAGCTCTGATCGACGCTGAGAAATTGCTCGCCAAGCTGGAAAAGCAACGTGGCAAGGCTCAGGAAAAACTGCACAAGGCCCGCAGCAAGCTGCAGGACGCCGCTGTTGCCGGCAAAGCCAAGGCGCAGGCCAAGGCAAAGGATGCAGTCGCCGACCTGGAAGAGTTGCTCGATGCACTCAAGTCCAGTCAGAGTGAAACCCGCACCTATATCGCTCAACTCAAACGCGATGCGCAGGAAAGCCTGAAACTGGCCCAGGGTGTTGGCAAGGTCAAGGAAGCAGTAGGCAAGGCCCTGTCGGTTCGAGAGGCTAAAGTGGCTGCTCCCGCCGCTAAACCTGCCAGCAAACCCGCAGCTGCGAAGAAGCCGGTAGCTGCCAAGGCTCCTGCCAAGAAGGCTCCAGCCAAGGCTGCCGCGGCCAAACCCGCCGCTACGAAAACCCCAGCCAAACCGGCCGCTGCCAAGCCTGCAGCTGCAAAAGCACCGGCTAAACCCGCTGCTGCCAAGCCAGCTGCTGCAAAAGCGCCGGCCAAACCAGCTGCCGCCAAGCCAGCTGCTGCAAAAGCGCCGTCCAAACCGGCCGCTGCCAAGCCTGCAGCTGCAAAAGCACCGGCTAAACCTGCTTCTGCCAAGCCAGCTACTGCGAAGGCGCCGGCCAAACCGGCTGCTGCCAAGCCAGCTGCTGCGAAGGCGCCGGCCAAACCGGCTGCTGCCAAGCCAGCTGCTGCGAAAGCCCCAGCTAAACCGGCTGCCGCCAAGCCAGCCGCTGCAAAAGCCCCAGCGAAACCCGCTGCTGCCAAACCCGCGGCTGCAAAAGCCCCGGTCAAGCCGGCGCAGCCCAAGGCCGCGACTGCTCCCGTAGCTCCCGCCGCCGCTCCGGCGCCTGCCGCGGCCAGCAATGGTGCCGCTGCTCCAGGTACGTCGAACGCGTCCTAACGGGCGGCAACGGCGCCGCGCAGCACATGCAGCGCGGCGCTGTCATTTCCGGCAAGGGGCTGCAGCCAGTCGCTGCCCGCGTTCTCGCTCGGCCAATCCCTGGTCAGGGCTTCCAGTCTTTTCAGCAACAGTCGCTCGGCTTCCTGCTCCAATCGTTTGAGTTGCTCGCGCAGGGGCGCCAGTTCGGCATCCTGGCTTGCTGCTGCCCGCCATTGCTGGCGTGTCTGCCGCAGTGGCATGACGACGTTCTGCTGCCAGGGCTGCGCCAGGTCGCGAAGGGCGTTTAGATAATCGTCCCGGCAAGGAACGCCGCGCTGCTCCAGCCAGGCGCCGGTCAGCAACAGGCAGACATCGCAGCCTGCATCCTGCAACTGAAGACAGGCACTTTCCACGCCCGGGCGAGCGTAGAGTTGCACGGCGAAATTCCACAGATCCTGCACGCGGCCTCCCAGGCGATTTCGGGGCGAAACTGATAGACTCCGCCGCCATTATGATCCGACTCCAGAACCTCACTCTACAGCGTGGTCCGCAACGCCTGCTCGAAGGCGCCGAGATGACCCTGCACGCCGGCCACAAGGCCGGTCTGATCGGCGCCAATGGCGCCGGCAAATCCAGCCTGTTCGCCCTGTTGCGCGGTGAGCTGACCCCGGACGCCGGCGATTGCCTGCTGCCTGGTGACTGGCGTATCGCCCATATGCGCCAGGAGGTCGACACCCTCGATCGGCTGGCGGTGGATTATGTGCTCGACGGCGATCACAACCTGCGCCGCGTGCAGGCCGAACTGGCCGCTGCCGAGCAGAGTCATGATGGCGCCGCCATCGCCCGCCTGCACAGCGAGCTGGACAGCGCCGACGGCTATACCGCCGACGCGCGCGCACGCAAGCTGCTGGCCGGCCTGGGGTTCGAGAATGCGCAGATGGATCGCCGTGTCGGCGACTTCTCCGGTGGCTGGCGCATGCGTCTGAACCTGGCCCAGGCGCTGATGTGTCCGTCCGACCTGCTGCTGCTCGACGAACCGACCAACCACCTGGATCTGGACGCCATTCTCTGGCTGGAAGGTTGGTTGCAGAGCTACCCCGGCACCCTGCTGCTGATCTCCCACGACCGCGATTTTCTCGACGCGGTGGTCGACCACGTCGCTCATGTCGAGCAGCGCAAGCTGAACCTGTACCGCGGCGGCTACACGGCCTTCGAACGTACCCGTGCCGAACGCCTGGCCCAGCAGCAGCAGGCCTACGAGAAGCAGCAGGCGCAGCGCGCGCACATGGAAAAGTACATCGCCCGCTTCAAGGCCCAGGCCACCAAAGCCCGCCAGGCGCAGAGCCGGATCAAGGCGCTGGAGCGCATGGAAGAGCTGAGCGCAGCGCATGTCGACTCACCCTTCGACTTCGTCTTCCGCGAGGCCGAGAAGATTTCTACGCCGCTGCTCAGCCTCAGCGAAGGTCGCCTCGGCTACGGCGACAAGACCGTGCTGCAGCAGGTCAAGCTGAGCCTGGTGCCCGGCGCGCGCATTGGCCTGCTCGGCCCTAACGGCGCGGGAAAGTCGACGCTGATCAAGAACCTGTCGGCCGAGCTGCAGCCGCTGAGCGGCAGCCTGAGCCGCGGTGAGAACCTGGTGATCGGCTATTTCGCCCAGCACCAGCTCGATTCGCTGGACGACAAAGCCAGCCCGTTGCTGCATTTGCAGCGTCTGGCGCCGAGCGAGCGCGAGCAGACCCTGCGCGATTTCCTCGGCGGCTTCGACTTCCGTGGCCCGCGTTGCGACGAGCCGGTGGTGAATTTCTCCGGTGGCGAGAAGGCCCGCCTGGCCCTGGCACTGATCGCCTGGGAAAAACCCAATCTGCTGCTGCTCGACGAACCGACCAACCACCTCGATCTGGAAATGCGCCTGGCCCTGACCATGGCCCTGCAGGAATTCGCCGGCGCCGTGGTGGTGGTATCGCACGATCGCCATCTGCTCAAGAGCACCACTGACGAGTTCCTGCTGGTCGCTGAAGGCCGTGTGGTGCCGTTCGACGGCGATCTGGACGACTATGCTCGCTGGCTGGTCGATTACCGTCAGCGTCAGGCGCCACCGAATGCGCCGACCGAAGGTGGCGCGGACAAGACCGACAAGCGCGCCCAGCGCCAGGCCGCTGCGGCGTTGCGCCAGCAACTGGCACCGCACAAGAAACAGGCGGAAAAGCTCGAACAGGAGCTGGGCAAGGTGCAGGAAAAGCTCGCCGCCGTCGAAACCCAGCTGGGCGACAGCGGTCTGTACGAGTCCGCGCGCAAGGATGAGCTGCGCCAGCGCCTGGCCGAACAGGCACAGCTCAAGACCCGCGAGGCCGAGCTTGAGGAAGCCTGGCTGCTGGCGCTGGAAACCCTGGAGGCGTTGCAGCAGCAACTGGAGGAAGCCGAGTGATGGAACAGTTAGATTTGCTGATGGCCTGGCGCGACCCGCTGATTCGCACCGGCCAGGTACTGCTGATCATCCTGCTGGCGTGGGTTGCCCAACGCATTCTGACCCGTGCCATCAGCCGTCTCGGCGCTCGTTACAGCCTGCTGCCGCCAGAAGTGCTGCAGCCGCTGCGGGGGCTGGTGCGCTGGCTGATCATGGGCAGTGCACTGCTCATGGTGCTGGAGCGCCTGGGGGTTTCGGCCACCGTGCTGTGGACGGCGCTGACCGGTTTCACTGCTGTCGCTGCGGTGGCGTTCTTCGCCATCTGGAGCGTGCTGTCGAACATGTTCTGTGCGCTGCTGATCTTCACCATGGGGCCGTTCCGTATCGGCGACACGGTCGAGGTGATCGATAGCGCTGACAAGCCGGGTGTGAAGGGCCGGGTCATCGCCATCAACCTGTTCTACACCACCCTGCAGGACCTCACTGAGGATGCCTCCGGCGCCGTGTTACAGGTACCCAACAGCCTGTTCTTCCAACGGTCGGTACGCCGCTGGCGCTGAGTCGCTAGTCGAGACGCTGGCGCCGGAGTAGGCTGTGCTGCTCTTCCCCTGATTTCAGCTTCTCGAGGTACGCATCATGGCTTTGGAAACCTGGCTCGCTTTCTTCGTCGCCTGCTGGGTCATCAGCCTGTCGCCGGGTGCCGGTGCCGTGGCGTCGATGTCGGCCGGTATGCAATACGGTTTCTGGCGTGGCTACTGGAACGCCCTTGGTTTGCAACTTGGCCTGGCGCTGCAGATCGCCATCGTCGCCGCGGGCGTGGGTGCCATCCTGGCCGCCTCGGCCCTGGCCTTCAGCCTGATCAAGTGGTTCGGCGTGGCCTATCTGGTGTTCCTCGCTTACAAGCAGTGGGTCGCGCTGCCCAGCGATCTGGATGCCGGTGCGGCCGAGCGGCCTATTGGTCGGCCACTGACCCTGGTGTTGCGCGGTTTTCTGGTCAACTTCAGCAACCCCAAGGCCATCGTCTTCATGCTCGCGGTACTGCCGCAGTTCATCAACCCGCATGCGCCACTACTGGCGCAGTATCTGGTGATGGGTGTGACCATGATCATCGTGGATCTGATCGTCATGGCCGGCTACACCGGGCTCGCTTCGCGCGTCCTGCGGCTGCTGCGCACACCGCGTCAGCAGCGGGTAATGAACCGCAGTTTCGCCGCACTGTTCGCCGCTGCTGCTGGCTTGCTGGCAACGGTCAAGCGCGCCGCTGTCTGAGCCCCATTTACTATCGTTCAACGCTGACCGATAGCGTTTGTCAGGGATGTTCTGAAAGAGTCATTCATCGTCACTCCCGCGAAGGCGGGAGCCCAGTTGACTCGCCGATTCTGGGTGCCCACCTACGCGGGCAGGACGGACTTTCAGGTTCCGCTCGGCTGATTGTTACCAGATATTTCAGATTGTTCTTGTGCTTGGTCGTTAGGCCGGCAACAATTTAATGCCACCCATTCTCGTTTGGGATGCATTAATGATCCGCTTTCGTTTCTCCCTTTCCTGGCTGATGCTGCCATTGCTGGCCAGCCTCAGCTTTCTCGCTGTTGCCGAGCCCCTCGATGGCGCCGCGCAGGCGCTGCATCTGATTGGCTACATCGGCGCTGATTACCCGGCCACCGTTGCCCATGGCCAGATCATCGATGCCGGTGAATACCAGGAGCAACTGGAGTTTCTCGACGTGCTGCAGGGCTTGATCGTCGCCTTGCCGGCTCAAGCTGGCCGTGCCGAGTTGGAGCAGGGCGTGCGCGATCTGCACCAGGCGATTGTCCAGCGCCAACCGGGCGATGAGGTCGCAGGCGCCGCGCGCAAGCTGGGCGCACGCCTGGCCGAGCTCTATCAGGTGGCGCAGACCCCCGTGCTGACGCCTGACCCGGAACGCGGCGCGCCGCTCTACGCGCAGCATTGTTCGGTGTGCCATGGCGACACCGGCCTGGGCGATGGGCCTGCCGGCATCGGTCTGGAGCCGGCGCCGGCCAATCTGCGTGACGCCGCGCGTCTGGATCGCCTGAGCCTGTATGACCTCTACAACACGCTCGGCCTGGGCATTGAAGGCACCGATATGCCGGCTTTCGCCGATCAGCTCGACGAACGCCAACGTTGGGATCTGGCCGCCTACATCGCCGGCTTCAGCGCCGCGCCGGCACAGGGGCAGACGCGCTTCGCCATGAGTGAGCTGGCAGGGCGCACGCCTGCCGAGATCGACGCAGCTGGCGGCGATGTCGCCGCGTTTCGCGCCCAGCGCGCGCATCCGGTGCTGGAGCAGCGCGGCCCGCAACAATTGATCGGCTACACCCGCTCGACCTTGGAGCGCAGTCTCCAGGCCTACCGCGAGGGTGATCGTGAGCAGGCCTATGACCTCTCCGTCGGCGCCTACCTGGAAGGCTTCGAACTGGTCGAAGGTGCTCTCGACAACCTCGATGCAGTGCAGCGCAAGACCACTGAGCGCGCGTTGATGGCCTATCGACAGGCGCTGCAGGATGGCGCTGGCGTCGCACAGGCGGGACAGGCGCTGGAACAGGCCAAGGTGGAGCTGGACAAGTCTGCGGCGCTGCTGGCCGATGGCGCCATGGATGACAGCCTGAGCTTCTTCGCCAGCTTGTTGATTCTGCTGCGCGAGGGGCTCGAGGCGATTTTGGTACTGGCGGCGATCCTCGCCTTCCTGCGCAATACCGGGCAGCAGCAGGCGGTACGCAGCGTGCACGTCGGCTGGGGCTTGGCATTGCTGGCCGGTGTCGCGACCTGGGCGGTGGCAGCCTACCTGATCGACATCAGCGGCGCTCAGCGTGAGCTGCTGGAAGGCGCCACGGCGCTGTTCGCCAGTGTGGTGCTGCTGTGGGTTGGCGTGTGGATGCATGATCGCCGCCACGCTGCGGCCTGGCAGGACTACATCAAGAGTAGCCTGGTCGGTGGCGGCGGTCGCTTCGGCTTCGCCGTGCTGGCGTTTTTCTCGGTCTATCGCGAGCTGTTCGAAGTCATCCTGTTCTACGAAACCCTCTGGCTGCAGGCCGGCCCTGCCGGACATGGTGCGGTGTTGGCCGGTGCAGCGGCTGCGCTGGTGTTGCTGATCGGCCTGGCCTGGGTGATCCTGCGTGGCTCGCGCAAACTGCCGCTGGCGACCTTCTTTGGCGTCAACGCGGTGCTGCTATGTGTGCTGTCTGTGGTCTTCGCCGGCCATGGCGTGGCCGCGTTGCAGGAGGCCGGCGTGCTCGGCACGCGTCCGGTAGCCTTCTTCGAGTTCGACTGGTTGGGCATTCATGCCGATGCCTGGAGCCTGTCGGCGCAGGGCCTGGCGCTGGCCGGTATCGCGTTGCTGTATGGGCGCAGCCTGCTGGGTGAACGGCGCCGCGCAGCGGCTCAGGCCTGAGCCGCTGGACAAGGCGTGAACGAGGGCGACTTTGCTCGCCCTCGTTGCGCGATAGCGTGAACCGCTGCCACGACAGCGGGTCCTAGTGCACCTAGGCTGGCTCCAATTTCTCTGCCGAGTGCGCGCATGTCTTCCTCGATCCACTCCACTCATTACGCCGACAGTCCTGATCTGGCGTTGGCTGCTCTGCGTCATCCCTCCCTGGAGCAGGCCCTGTCTGCGGCCTGTGCCCAGCTAGCTGTGCGCGAAGCTTTTCTCGCTGCGTTGCGCGATCCGGCCATCGGCCCGCAGCCGCGCTTGCTGCTGGCGATTTCCGGTGCCGATGTGCGCGGTCAGCGGCGCCTGGCTGCGCTGGTAGCCGAGCTGCTGCCCGATGAAGTGGAACTGGACCTTATCGAGCTGGCCGACGACAACCTGTCACGCGCCGTGCGTGAGCGCTGTGAGCCTTTCTACAACGCCTGATCGAGTCGTCTGCTGGCATACTGCGCGCTGATTGTTCTGCGGAAGTTGCTGCATGCGCGTATGGATCGACGCCGACGCTTGCCCTCGGGCAGCGCGGGACCAGGTGGTCAAGTTCGCACTCAAACGAGGCTTCGAAGTGGTGCTGGTAGCCGGTCAGGCCGTCGCCCGGCCGAATTTCGCCTGCGTGAAACTGATCGTGGTGCCCAGCGGGCCGGACGCCGCCGATGATCATTTGGTGGAGCACGCCGTGCCCGGCGAGCTGGTGATCTGCAGCGATGTGCCACTGGCCGACCGTTTGGTGAAGAAGGGTGTGGCTGCGCTCGACCCGCGTGGTCGCGAGTTCGACGAACGCAACATGGGCGAGCGTCTGGCGGTGCGTAACCTGTTCACCGACCTGCGTGAGCAGGGGCAGGTGGGCGGTGGTCAGGCGCCGTATTCGGAAAAGGATCGGCAGGCATTCGCCAACTCGCTGGATCGGATTCTCACACGCCTGAGTCGCTAGCTGCCTCGGCTACCGAGGCAATGACCGTAGGAGCGAGCTCTGCTCGCGAATTTCCTGGGGCAGGGCGCTTCGCGAGCAGAGCTCGCTCCTACAAAGGCATCCGCTCAGCCGAGCAGTTGTAGCCCGGATGAAATCCGGGGGCGTCGGCCTCCGTCAGCCGCACAGATAGGTGCCAGTGCCCACTGCCACCAGCACGCCCTCATCGTTGTGCAGCTCCATACGAATGACCGCCACCTTGTTACCGGCGCGCAACGGCATGGCCGTGGCAGTGAAACGCTGGCCGCGACCGGGGCGCAGGTAGTCGATACGCAGGTCGATGGTGCCGAGCTTGGACAGTTTGCTCATGCGCTCGGCAGGCGGCAGGTGCTGGTGATTGGCGAAGGCGCCGATCAGCGCCATGGCGCCGCCACAGACGTCGAGCAGGGAGGAAATCACCCCGCCGTGCAGAATGCCGTGGACGAAGTTGCCGATCAGTTCGGGCTTCATCGGCAGGTGCATGGTCACCCGCTCGGGGCTCAGCTCATCGAGCTCGATACCGAGCACCTGATTGAAGGGGATGCGCTTAAAGAAACTGGCCACCGCCTGTTGCAGGTCGGGGCTGAGGACGAAAGGCTGGGACATGGCAGGGGCTCCAAGAAATCCTGTCGCCACGCTGCAGTACCGCGCAAGACTTGGCCAGAGGCAATGCAGGAGTGCCCTGAGCATTGGCCGGATCGGCCTGACTCCTGTGGGAGGATTCGGGTGCGTTCCGTTTCAGCTTCAGCCCACCAATGGCAATCAAGGTGGGCTAAAACGGAACGCCGCCCACCCCATTGGGCCCCGGCGTTAATTCAGGCGCAACGCCACATGCCGACGCCTGAAAATCAGTGGTGCGCCAGCTCCAGCACGCGGTCGACCAGTTTGTTGATGCCCGACGCTGCCTCGGCGATGGACTTGGCGAGCATATAGGCCGGCGTGGTCACCAGCTTGCGAGCCTCGTCTTCGACGATTTCGCTGACCTCACACTCTTGGTGCTCGGCGCCCATCTGGGTCAGCGCACTGGCGGTGTCCGCGTCGTTGCCGATGGTGCAGATCACGCCAGCGCCGAAGATCTTCGCGGCCAGCGCCGGGGCGATGCAGATCAGGCCAACCGGCTTGCCGGCATCGACGAACGCCTTGCAAGCCGCCAGCACGTCAGGTTGCACGGTGCAGCCGGCACCGCTGGTGGCGAAGTCGGAGAGGTTCTTCGCTACGCCGAAGCCGCCGGGCAGGATCAGCGCGTCGAACTCTGCCATGTGCAGCAGCTTGACGTCCTTGATCTGGCCGCGGGCGATGCGAGCCGATTCCACCAGCACGTTGCGTGTTTCGTTCATCTCGTCGCCGCTGTAGTGATCGACCACGTGCAGCTGCGGCACGTTGGGGGCGAAACACTGGACTTCGGCACCACGCTGGTCGAGGCGCAGCAGGGTGATCACGCTTTCATGGATCTCGGCGCCATCGTAGACGCCACAGCCGGACAGAATCACTGCCACTTTCTTGCTCATGCTCGACTCCTGGTGAGGAAAGACGCGACCTTGAAACGGGCGCGGGTATTACCAATGCTGGGGTTGTCGCCAAATGCCACTCGGACTGTCATTCGCCGCCGCGAAGCCTGACGAAGCTGCGCATAGGATGAATAACAGCTCATTCCCGACACAAGTACAACGATATGGCGCAGTCATGAATTACGTTCTTTACGCAGTGCCCTTCTTTTTCCTGCTGATTGGCCTGGAATTGCTCGCTGACCGCTGGCGCGGTATGCGCACCTATCGCCTGGCCGACGCCCTCAACAGCCTCAGTGCCGGCGTGCTGTCGCAGGCGACCGGTGTGCTGACCAAGGTGGTCGGCCTGCTCACCTACGCCTTCGCCTGGGAGCATCTGGCGCTGTTCGAGCTGGCCGAAGGCAGCCTCTGGGTGTGGCTCTTCGCCTTCGTCTTCTACGACTTCTGCTACTACTGGAACCACCGCCTGGGCCATGAGCGCAACGTGCTTTGGGCCGCTCATGCGGTGCACCATCAGAGCGAGGACTACAACCTCTCCACCGCGTTACGGCAAACCAGCACCGGTTTCATCTTCGGCTGGATCTTCTACCTGCCGATGGCGCTGGTCGGCGTGCCGCCGCTGGTCTTCCTCACCGTCGCCGCCCTGAACCTGCTGTATCAGTTCTGGGTGCATACCCGGCACATCCCCAAACTGGGCTGGTTCGAGTGGCTGTTCATCACCCCGTCCAATCACCGCGTGCACCATGCACAGAATCCTATCTACATGGATCGCAATTACGGCGGTGTGTTCATTGTCTGGGATCGAATATTTGGCACCTTCCAGGAAGAACTCGACGAAGAACCGGTGGTCTTCGGCGTTACCGTGCCGCTGGCCAGCTGGAACCCGCTGTGGGCCAACCTGCAGGTTTATGCCGGGGTGTGGAACGATGCCAAACGATCCAGTTCGTGGTGGGACCGGCTGCGCATCTGGTTCATGCCCACTGGTTGGCGCCCGGCCGACGTGGCGGCGCGTTATCCCCAGGCCAAGGCGGACCTGAGCAACTTCCGCAAGTTCGAGGTGCCGCTGGGGCGTGGCGCGCAGATCTACGCGCTGCTGCAGTTCGTCTGCTACCTGCTGGCCGGCGCATGGCTGCTGGCGCAGGGTGATTCACTGGCGATCGGTGGCGTGCTGCTGGCATGTCTGTGGATGGCCCTGGGGCTATGCAGCATTGGTATGTGGCTGGAGAACCGCAGCAATGCCTGGCGGCTGGAGTGCCTGCGTCTGGTGAGTAACCTGCCGGTACTCTGGTTGGCCGGTGAGCTCGGCATGCTGGCGCTCGATGCCAGCGCCTGGGCGTGGCTGAGCGCCTACAGTCTGCTCAGTCTGATGGGGCTCTGGCTAGCGCGTGGTTCAGCCACGCCGGCGCTGACGCCACCGGTGTAGCCAGGCCAGGGAAAGCAGCAGGACCACAGCCGCGAGCAGGATGACCTGATAGTTGCGCAGCTCTTCCAGCAGACCGCCCATGGCGTTGCCCAGGCTGTAGGCCAGCAGGCTGATGCCGCCGGCCCAGACGCCAGCGCCGATGGCATCGAGCAGCAGGTAGCGGCGCCAGGAATAGCCGGACAGGCCGATGGTCAGCGGCATTACCGTGCGCAGGCCATAGAGGAAGCGGAAACACAGGACCCAAAGATCCGGGTAGCGCTGGATCAACGCACTGGCACGTTCGCCCAGCGGTTGCCAGCGCGGCTTGCGTGCCAGCAGCGCGCGGCCATGGCGACGGCCTAAGTAGTACCAGAGTTGATCGCTGGCGAAGGTGCCGAGAAAGGCGCACAGCGCCACCCATTCGATCTCCAGCACGTTGCGCACGGCCATGTAGGCTGCCAGCAGCAGCGATACCTCACCTTCGAGGAAGGTGCCGAGTACCAGTGCCGGGTAGCCAAACTGGCGGATCAGGTCTTGGAGCATGCCGTGAGCTCATCGATGCAGGTGCTGAAGACTACTCTGACCACGAGGAGGCCGGAAGGTGGCGCGTCATGCCACAATGCGCGACTGGCTGTGCGACTCGCCGTCGCACGCGGTCATTTGACCGTCATCATTTGGTCATAATGGTCGCTTATAACCGTCACACTGGCCCGCCCGAGCGGGCTTTGGAGTCTGCCGTGAGCGTTACCCCCGCCAATCGTCTGTTCCCCGCCACCCGCCTGCGTCGCAATCGCCGCGACGATTTCTCCCGTCGCCTGGTGCGCGAGAATCGCCTGAGCGTCGATGATCTGATTCTGCCGGTGTTCGTCCTCGACGGCGAAAACCGCCGTGAAGCCGTGCCGTCGATGCCGGGCGTCGAACGCCTGTCCATCGACCTGCTGCTGAAGGAAGCCGAGCACTGGGTGGCGCTGGGCATTCCGGCGCTGGCGCTGTTCCCGGTCACGCCGCTGGAGAAGAAGTCCCTGGATGGGGCGGAAGCCTGGAATCCGGACGGTATCGCCCAGCGCGCGATCCGCGCCCTGCGTGAAAAATTCCCCGAGCTCGGGGTGATCAGCGACGTGGCCCTCGACCCCTTCACCACCCACGGTCAGGACGGCATTCTCGACGACTCCGGTTATGTGCAGAACGACATCACCGTCGATGCGCTGGTCAAGCAGGCACTGTCGCATGCCGAGGCTGGTGCCCAGGTGGTGGCGCCGTCGGACATGATGGATGGCCGCGTGCAGGCGATCCGCGAGGCACTGGAGCTGGCCGATCACGTCAATGTGCGCATCATGGCCTACTCGGCCAAGTACGCCAGCGCCTATTACGGCCCATTCCGCGATGCGGTGGGCTCGGCCGCCAACCTCGGCAAGGGCAACAAGCTCGGCTATCAGATGGACCCGGCCAACGGTAACGAGGCGCTGCATGAAGTGGCCGCCGACCTGGCCGAAGGTGCCGACATGGTCATGGTCAAGCCAGGTATGCCGTACCTGGACATCCTCTGGCGCGTGAAAGATGCCTACAAGGTGCCGACCTTCGTCTATCAGGTCAGTGGTGAGTACGCCATGCACATGGCGGCGATCCAGAACGGCTGGCTCAGCGAGGCCGTAATACTGGAGTCGCTCACCGCTTTCAAACGTGCGGGTGCCGATGGCATCCTCACCTATTTCGCCGTTCGGGCGGCAGAACTGCTAAAACAAGGGCAATGACGCCCTCAGGAACTCAGTGATGAACAGCGAAGGACTCAACAGCGAAGTGCTCGACAACAACCCGCCTCCGGCCGAGGTGGTCGCCGAGACGCCCGTGGTGGAAACCCCGCCACCGGCGCCGATTCCCGGCCTGGATGACAGCAGCCTGTACATCCACCGTGAACTTTCGCAGTTGCAGTTCAACATCCGCGTGCTGGAACAGGCGCTGGACGAGTCCTATCCGCTGCTCGAGCGCCTGAAGTTCCTGCTGATCTTCTCCAGCAACCTCGACGAGTTCTTCGAGATTCGCGTCGCCGGCCTGAAGAAGCAGATCAACTTCGCCCGCGAACAGGCCGGCGCCGATGGCCTGCAGCCGCACCAGGCGCTGGCGCGGATCAGCGAGCTGGTGCACGAGCAGGTCGAGCGCCAGTACGCCATTCTCAACGACACGCTGTTCCCGGCGCTGGCCAAGCACAACATCAACTTCATCCGCCGCCGTTACTGGACGACCAAACTCAAGGCCTGGGTGCGCCGCTACTTCCGCGACGAGATCGCGCCGATCATCACGCCCATCGGCCTTGACCCGACGCACCCCTTCCCGCTGCTGGTGAATAAGAGCCTGAACTTCATCGTCGAGCTTGAGGGTGTCGATGCCTTCGGTCGCGACTCCGGTCTGGCCATCATCCCGGCGCCGCGTCTGCTGCCGCGCATCATCAAGGTACCGGAAGATGTCGGCGGCCCCGGCGACAACTACGTATTCCTCTCGTCGATGATCCACGCTCATGCCGATGACCTGTTCCAGGGCATGAAGGTCAAGGGCTGCTACCAGTTCCGCCTGACCCGTAACGCCGACCTGTCGGTGGATACCGAGGACGTCGAAGACCTGGCGCGCGCCCTGCGCGGCGAGCTGTTCAGCCGCCGCTATGGCGATGCGGTACGCCTGGAGGTGGTCGATACCTGCCCGAAACACCTACGTGACCACCTGCTCAAGCAGTTCGGCCTGACCGAGGGCGAGCTGTACCAGGTCAACGGCCCGGTCAACCTGACCCGCCTGTTCAGCATCACCGGCCTGGATAACCACTCGGACCTGCAGTACGCCCCGTTCACCCCGGTGATCCCCAAACTGCTGCAGAACGCCGAGAACATCTTCAGCGTGGTCAGCAAGCAGGACATCCTTCTGCTGCATCCCTTCGAGTCCTTCACCCCGGTCGTCGACTTGCTGCGTCAGGCCGCTAAAGACCCGCATGTGCTGGCGATCAAACAGACGCTGTATCGCTCCGGGGCCAACTCGGAGATCGTCGACGCACTGGTGGAAGCCGCGCGCAATGGCAAGGAAGTCACCGCAGTGATCGAGCTGCGCGCGCGCTTCGACGAAGAGTCCAACCTGGCCCTGGCCAGCCGCCTGCAGGCGGCCGGTGCGGTGGTGATCTACGGCGTGGTCGGTTTCAAGACCCACGCCAAGATGATGCTGATCCTGCGTCGCGAGAACGGCGAGATAGTCCGCTACGCCCACCTCGGCACCGGTAACTATCACGCCGGCAACGCCCGCCTGTACACCGACTACAGTCTGCTGACCGCTGATGTCGCGCTCGGTGAGGACGTGTCCAAGCTGTTCAGCCAGCTGATCGGCATGGGCAAGACCTTGCGCATGAAGAAGCTGCTGCACGCGCCCTTCACCCTGAAGAAGACCCTGCTCGACCTGATCGCCAAGGAAACTACCGCGGCGGCCGAGGGCAAGCCGGCGCAGATCATCGCCAAGTTCAACTCGCTGACCGATCCCAAGGTGATTCGCGCGCTGTACAAGGCCAGCCAGACTGGGGTGAAGATCGACCTGGTGGTACGCGGTATGTGCTGCTTGCGTCCGGGCATTGCCGGGGTTTCGCACAACATCCAGGTGCGTTCGATCATCGGCCGCTTCCTCGAGCACACGCGGGTGTTCTACTTCCTCAACGGCGGCGACGAGAAAATCTACCTGTCCAGCGCCGACTGGATGGAGCGTAACCTCGATAAACGCGTGGAGACCTGCTTCCCGGTAGAGGGCAAGAAGCTCATCACGCGCGTGAAGAAGGAACTGGAAAGCTACCTGACCGACAACACCCAGGCCTGGGTGCTGCAGTCCGATGGTCGTTACCTGCGCCAGCAGCCCACCGGCAATCAGAACCCGCGCAGCGCGCAGTCCGGCTTGCTGGAGAAGCTCACCGCACCGGTAATCGTGACGCGCTAAAAAGGCCGCTTGCGGCGATCTGATGACCCTCTCCCGCTTGCGGGAGAGGGTGCCCGAAGGGCGGGAGAGGGCTTAGATGGCCGCGTGCCGTAGTGCTTCTTACGCCGATGAGCGCCTGATCGCTGGCGATCAGGCCGGGGCGCGGAGCTGGGTGGCCGTAGGCCGGAGGAGAGGGCTTTGCGGTCTTGGCGGGTTGCACCCGCCCTACAGACTTACCGCACGAAATCCCGGTGCGCACGGCGCACCCTACGGGGTTGATAGCGGGTTTGACGCAGAAGTTGATCAACGCACGCTCAACGTCAGGTCGATGCGCTTGAGCCACTCGGCTTCAGCTTCGAAGTCCGCCAAGGTCAGCGGGTTGGCGGCCAGCCAGCCTTCAGGGAAGACGATTTCCAGGCTGTTGTCGCCGACCTTGAACTGCACCTGCGGCATGTCCTGCGTACCACGGATATGGTGGAACAGGATGGCGAAGCGCAGCAGCACGCACAGGCGTATCAGCTTGATGCCTTCCTCGCCGAAGTCGGCGAACTTGTCCTTGGGGATGTTGCGGCGGTGGCCGCGCACCAGCAGGGCGAGCATTTGCTGATCCTGACGCGAGAAACCCGACAGGTCGGAGTGCTCGATCAAGTAGGCGCCGTGCTTGTGGTACTGGTAGTGGGCGATATCCAGACCCACCTCGTGCACCTTGGCGCCCCAGCTGAGCAGTTCACGATGCCAGTCGTCGGTCAGCCCCCAATCATTGGCAACCTTGTCCAGCGCTGAAAGCGCCTTGGCCTCGACCCGAGCAGCCTGGTCTACATCGACGTGGTAACGCTCCATGAACGCCGCCAGCGTGCGTTCGCGGACGTCTTCATGCTGATGACGACCGAGCAGGTCGTACAGCACGCCTTCACGCAGAGCACCTTCGGAGTGGCTCATGCGCTGAATGTCGCAGGCATCGAAGATGGCTTCGAGAATCGCCAGGCCGGCGGGGAAGATGCCGCGGCGGTCCGGCTTGATGCCGTCGAGGTCGATCTTGTCCACTTCGCCGAGCTTGAACAGCTTGCGTTTGAGCCAGGCCAGGCCCTCGACCGTGATCTCACCATTGCTCAGGCCGGCAGCCTTGGTCGTCAGGCCGATGGCCTTGATGGTCCCGGAGGCGCCGACGGCATCTTCCCAGCCCAGGCGGCGCAGGCTCTGCTCGATGCCCATCAGCTCCAGGCGGGCAGCGGTGTAGGCCTGGGCATAGCGCGCCGGGGTGATCTTGCCGTCCTTGAAGTAGCGCTGGGTGAAGCTCACGCAGCCCATCTGCAGGCTCTCGCGCAGCAGTGGCTCGAAACGCTGGCCGATGATGAACTCGGTGCTGCCGCCGCCAATGTCGGCGACCAGGCGTTTGCCGGGGGTGTCAGCGATGCTGTGGGACACGCCGAGGTAGATCAGTCGGGCTTCTTCACGGCCGGAAATCACCTCGACCTGATGGCCGAGAATTTCCTCGGCGCGGCGGATGAACACCGCGCGGTTGCGCGCCTCACGCAGGGCGTTGGTGCCGACGATGCGTACAGCGCCTTCCGGCAGTGTGTTGGTGAATTGGGCGAAACGACGCAGGCAGTCGAGCCCGCGCTGCATCGCTTCTTCGCTGAGCTGGCGCTCGTCGTCCAGGCCCGCGGCCAGTTGGACCTTGTCGCCGAGGCGCTCGAGGATGCGAATTTCGTGATTGTCGGCCTTGGCCAGCACCATATGAAAGCTGTTCGACCCCAGGTCGATGGCAGCGATCAGGGGAAAACTCTCGGCAGGGGCGTTAGGCATGATTACGGCATCTCGTTCGATTTCCGCGCCATCGTGCCACGACTGAGCGCATGAGCCAACGCATACGGATGTCGCATGAAACTGGTCTAGACCTGTGATCAGGGCAGGTTTAGCGCACTAAGTGGCTGTCTCAGCATCTGCTCGTCGCAGTTATGGCCGTCGCCACCACGGTCCACCACCAGGAAGCGGCCGGGGTGTTGCAGGCACAGTAAAGGGTGGTGCCAGGTACCGCGAGCGTAGTTCACGCCCTGATCCGGCGCGCTGATGAAGGCGCGGATCTGCGACTCATCCAGCTCGCCGGGCGGCGCGACGACAATCAGCATGCGCCCGCCATCTACCGGGTAGAACGCCTGGCTGCCCAGCGGATGGCGTTCGAGTATGCGGACTTCGATAGGTGCATGCCAGGCCTTGCCTTCGAACAGGTTGACCAGGGTGCGCGGCGACTCACCGGCCAGCTCCACCTGCACCAGGTCGTGGTAGCGGGTGGTGGTGCCGGCGTTGATCGGGAAGGCAGTGGCGCCGGCAGTTTCGATCACGTCGCCGAAGGGCGCGAAGGCTTCGCGAGTCAGTGGTTCGATACGCAGTGGCAGCGGCGTCATGGCGTTCACAGGTTCACCGAGCCGATGAAATTGCGCAGCTCTTCGGTCTGCGGGGCAGCGAACAGCGCTTTCGGATCGCCGATCTCATGCACTTTGCCATGGTGCATGAACACCAGCTTGTTACCCACTTCGCGGGCGAAGCGCATCTCGTGGGTGACCATGATCAGGGTCATGCCCTCGCTGGCCAACTGCTTGACCACCGCCAGCACCTCATTGACCAGCTCCGGGTCGAGCGCCGAGGTGATCTCGTCGCACAGCAACACCTTGGGCGACATGGCCAAGGCGCGGGCGATGGCCACGCGCTGTTGCTGGCCGCCGGACAGGCGTTCGGGGTAGGCGTCGAATTTCTCTGCCAGGCCGACGCGTTCGAGCATCTGTCGGGCGGTCTTCTCGGCTTCGGCGCGTGAGGTTTTCTTCACCACCTGTGGCGCCAGCATGACGTTCTCGCCGACGGTCAGGTGCGGGAACAGGTTGAATTGCTGGAACACCATGCCGACTTTCTGCCGCAGGCTGCGCAGGTCGGCGCGGGCGGCGTCGATGTAATCACCGTCGACTTCGATCACGCCGTCGTTGATCGACTCCAAGCCGTTGAGGGTGCGCAGGAAGGTGCTCTTGCCCGAGCCGCTGCGGCCGATGATGGCGACCACTTCGCCTTCCTCGACCTTGAGGTCGATGCCCTTGAGTACGTGGTTGTCGCCGTAATACTTGTGCAGGGCGGTGACGTTAAGCAGTGACATTCAGCCTCCTTTCCAGGTGGTATGCAGCGAGCGAGAGCGGGTAGCAAAGCAGGAAGTAACCGAGGGCGACGAAGCCGTAGACCATGAACGGCTCGAAGGTGGCGTTGGCCAGCATGCTGCCGGTCTTGGTCAGCTCGGTGAAACCGATGATCGAGGTCACCGCGGTGCCCTTGACCACCTGCACCGAGAAACCGACGGTAGGTGCCACGGCGATGCGCAGCGCCTGTGGCAGGACTACGTGGCGCAGGGTTTCCAGGCGGCTCATGGCCAGGCTTTCGGACGCCTCCCACTGGCCGCGGCTGATCGACTCGACGCAGCCGCGCCAGATTTCGGCGAGAAAGGCGCTGGTAAACAGCGTCAGTGCGGTGGCTGCGGCCAGCCAGGGCGACACGTCGAGGCCGAGCAGGGCGATGCCGAAGAACACCAGGAACAACTGCATCAGCAGCGGCGTGCCCTGGAACAGTTCGATATAGCCACGGGCGAGGATGCGCGGCGCCGATAACGGCGACAGGCGGGCCAGCAACACCAGCAGACCGGCGATGCCGCCACAGACAAAGGCCACCAGCGACAGCAGCAGCGTCCACTGCAGGCCGGTGAGCAGATTGCGCAGGATGTCCCAGAGGGTGAAGTCCATCAGCGGGCTCCCATGATGAAGCGGCGGCCGACCCAGGCCAGCAACTGGCGAATCCCGATGGCCATGATCAGGTACAGCGCGGTGGTCAGCAGGTAGGTTTCGAAGGCGCGGAAGTTACGCGACTGGATGAAGTTGGCGGCGAACGACAACTCCTCGGTGGAGATCTGCGAGCACACCGCCGAACCGAGCATGACGATGATGATCTGGCTCGACAGGGCCGGCCACACCTTGCCCAGCGCCGGGCGCAGCACCACATGGCGGAACGTCTCGAAGCGGCTCATGGCCAGTGCGCTGGCAGCCTCGAGCTGGCCGTGCGGGATGGCCTGGATGCCGGCACGGATGATCTCCGTGGAGTAGGCGCCAAGGTTGATCACCATGGCCAGAATGGCGGCCTCCCATTCGCTCAGACGTACGCCGAGCGAGGGCAAGCCGAAGAAGATGAAGAACAGCTGGACGATGAACGGCGTATTGCGGATCAGCTCCACGTAGACGCCGAAAATGCGGTCGAACGGGCGGATGCGCCAGGCGCGCAGTATCGCCCCGACGATGCCGAGACCGACACCCAGCAGGGTGCCGATCGCCGTCAGGCCGAGGGTGAATGCCGCACCCTGTAGCAGCAGATCGCTGTGCTGCAGGACTGCGGCGAAGTCGAACTGGTACGCCATGGCTCAGTTCTCCGCGCGACTCAGAGGCCGGCCGGCAGCGGTTGCTTCAGCCACTTCTGGCTGAGCGCGTCGAGGCTGCCATCGGTCTTGGCGTCGGCGATGATGGCGTTGACCTTGTCCAGCAGTGCGGCCTGGCTCTTGTTCACGCCGACGTACACCGGCGAATCCTTGAGCTTGAGTTTCATACTCGGCACACGCTTGGGGTTCTTCTCGGAAATGGCCACCATCACCACGTTGCCGCTGGCGATCAGCTCTACCTGGCCGGAGAGGTAGGCGGCGATGGTCGAGTTGTTGTCCTCGAAGCGCTTGATGGTGGCGCCTTTCGGGGCGACGTTGCTCAGTTCGATATCCTCGATGGAGCCACGGGTGACGCTGATGGTCTTGCCGTTCAGGTCGTCGAGGCTGGCAATGGCGGCATCTTCCGGGCCGAACACACCGAGGTAGAAAGGCGCGTAGGCAGCGGAGAAGTCGATCACCGCTTCACGCTCGGGGTTCTTGCCGAGGCTGGAGATCACCAGATCGACCTTGCCGGTAGTGAGGAAGGGTATGCGGTTGGTGCTGTTGACCGGGGTCAGCTCCAGCTTCACCGCCAGCTTGTCGGCCAGCAGTTGTGCGGTATCGATATCCAGGCCACGCGGTTTCATGTCCGGGCCAACCGAGCCGAACGGCGGAAAATCCTGCGGTACGGCGACTTTCAGTACGCCAGCCTTGCTGATGTCTTCGAGTGCATCGGCGTGAGCGGTGCTGGCGCCGAAGGCCAGGGCGGCGAACAGGGTACCCAGCAGGGTGCGGTGAAATTTGCGCATGTCGAACTCCTGGTGAATGAAAACTGAGGCGTTTTGCTTGGTTTCTGCAGTGCATCGCCTGTGCCAAGTTCAATGAAATCAGGGCTTTCATCGCCTCAGGCGAGTGGAAACAAGGTCTTACTGGTCTGAACAGTTGGCGTAGCTGACCGAATGGTCAGAAGTATTCCTGAGCCATCTCGGTGCGTTCGTGCGCTGAGCTGGTCCACAAGGGGGCGTCGCTTGCCTGAAATATGCTTATGGCCTTACAAAGGCGGCTTTACTGGACTGACCGGCCCGAACAGTCATGAATGCTTCTGCTCCCCGCGCGGTACCCGAATACGCCTTGCAGGCAATCCGTCGCCTGATCGAGGACGAGGGCTATCGCCCTGGCGACGCACTGCCGTCGCAGCGTGATCTGGCCGAGCGCCTTGGTGTCAGCCGTGCGTCACTGCGTGAGGCGCTGTCGTCGCTCAGCGCGTTGGGCCTGGTCAGCGTGCAGGCTGGCAAGGGTGTGTTCGTGCAGGAGGCGAGTAAGGCCGAGGCGGCCGGCGCTTTCGCCTGGCCCTTCGCTGCACAGGTATCGGCGGCCGATACCTTTCAGTTGCGCTTCGCTCTGGAGGGCTTCGCCTGCGGCCTGGCGGCCGGGGTGATGACCGCTGAGGAGCTGGATATCCTCGAGGACAACGTCGAGCAGATGCGCCGCGAGTTGCGTGCCGGTGATTTCGAGCAGGCCACGCGGCTGGATTTCGAGTTCCACCAGCGCATACTCGCTGCCAGCGGTAACCAGGCGATGTTCGCCCTGGTCACCTCCAGCGCCGATATCTTTCTGGAAAGCCAGAAGCTGCCTTTCATCCGCCCGGAGCGAGCGATGGAAACCTGGCAGGAGCACCGCAAGATCATCAAGGCCCTTGCCCGGCATGCCGCCGGCCCGGCGCAAAAGGCCATGCAGCAGCATATCCGCGCCGCCGCACTGCGCACCGGCATCGCCTTCACCACGCTGGGCGATTGAGGCCTACATTGGCGACTATTGAAAGGCTCAATCGTCAGTGCCTTTCGGTGTCACTCAAGCCGGGCTATGATGGCGCCACTTTTTTGCTTCCGAATCACGGAGACTCCTCATGAGCGAATTCATCACCAACGTCAGCGACGCCAGCTTCGACCAGGACGTCATCCAGGCTGAAGGTCCGGTTCTGGTCGACTATTGGGCTGAGTGGTGCGGCCCGTGCAAGATGATTGCACCGGTGCTCGACGAGATCGCCAAGGAATACCAAGGCAAGCTGAAGATCTGCAAACTGAACATCGACGAGAACCAGGAAACCCCGCCGAAGTACGGCGTGCGCGGTATCCCGACCCTGATGCTGTTCAAGAACGGCAACGTCGAAGCGACCAAGGTCGGCGCGCTGTCCAAGTCGCAGCTGGCTGCTTTCCTCGACAGCAACATCTGAGGCAAGTCGCTCTGGAAGAGGCCCCGCAATTGGCGGGGTTTTTTCGTTTTCGGGACTAGACGCTGTTTTTTCACGGTGTTAAATTCGACCCCGCTGCATCCTCCATGCAGCTCTCTGCACGCCGTCGCCGATTCATTCCTATACGAACTCGTTCGCGATCCTGTCGCCTTCTCTGCGGCGCGGCCTCTCAAGCTAACAGCTTTCTTCTCCTCTCGATGATCACGTCATTCCTATGAATCTGACCGAACTCAAGCAAAAGCCGATTGCCGAACTGCTGGACATGGCCGAACAAATGGGCCAGGAAAACATGGCTCGTTCGCGCAAGCAGGACATCATCTTCGCCCTGCTGAAAAAGCATGCCAAAAGCGGCGAGGAGATTTCCGGCGACGGCGTGCTGGAGATCCTCCAGGACGGTTTCGGCTTCCTGCGCAGCGCTGACTCTTCCTACCTGGCCGGCCCTGACGACATCTACGTCTCGCCCAGCCAGATCCGCCGTTTCAACCTGCGTACCGGTGACACCATCGTCGGCAAGATCCGTCCGCCGAAGGAAGGCGAGCGTTACTTCGCTCTGCTCAAGGTCGACAGCATCAACTTCGACCGCCCGGAAAACGCCAAGAACAAGATTCTGTTCGAGAACCTGACGCCGCTGTTCCCCAACAAGCGCCTGACCATGGAAGCCGGCAACGGCTCCACCGAGGACATCACCGGCCGTGTGATCGACCTCTGCGCGCCGATTGGCAAGGGCCAGCGCGGCCTGATCGTCGCTCCGCCGAAAGCGGGCAAGACGATCATGCTGCAGAACATCGCCTCGAACATCACCCGCAACAACCCCGAGTGCCACCTGATCGTCCTGCTGATCGACGAGCGCCCGGAAGAAGTGACCGAGATGCAGCGCACGGTGCGCGGCGAAGTGGTCGCCTCCACCTTCGACGAGCCGCCGACCCGCCACGTGCAGGTCGCCGAAATGGTGATCGAGAAGGCCAAGCGTCTGGTCGAGCACAAGAAGGATGTGGTCATCCTGCTCGACTCCATCACCCGTCTGGCGCGTGCCTACAACACCGTGATCCCGAGCTCCGGCAAGGTACTCACCGGTGGTGTCGACGCCCACGCCCTGGAGAAGCCGAAGCGCTTCTTCGGCGCCGCGCGCAACATCGAAGAAGGCGGCTCGCTGACCATCATCGCCACCGCGCTGGTGGAAACCGGCTCGAAGATGGACGAAGTGATCTACGAGGAATTCAAAGGCACCGGCAACATGGAGCTGATCCTCGATCGCCGTGTTTCCGAGAAGCGTGTGTTCCCGGCCATCAACATCAACAAATCCGGCACCCGCCGCGAAGAGTTGCTGACCGGCGAGGAAGAGCTGTCGCGCATGTGGATTCTGCGCAAGCTGCTGCACCCGATGGACGAAATCGCCGCCATCGAGTTCCTGATCGACAAGCTGAAAGCGACCAAGACCAACGATGAGTTCTTCCTGTCGATGAAGCGCAAATAAGAGGATCTACTGCGCTTCGGTGATGCTGCGTTAAAAACCGACTCGGAATGCTCATGTACAAAAGTACACTCCGCTTCCTCGCCTGTTTTTGCCTTGCCTGACCTTCGCTCGCTACGATCCATTGCACCGCCACAAGGCCGGGGAAACCCGGCCTTGTCGTATCTGGAAGCTTTCAAGCCTTCTGAAAGCCCGACTTCGGCGCTAAACTTTGCGGCCGACTCTTGCCTGTCCGACACGAGGCTCCTGCATGCAGTATCGCGACCTGCGCGACTTCATCCGTGAACTGGAAAAGCGCGGCGAACTCAAGCGCATCCAGACCCCGGTATCGCCCGTTCTGGAAATGACTGAAATCTGCGACCGCACCCTGCGCAAGGGCGGCCCGGCGTTGCTGTTCGAACAGCCCACCGGCTTCGACGTGCCGGTGCTCGGCAACCTGTTCGGCACGCCCAAGCGCGTGGCGCTGGGCATGGGCGCCGAAGAAGTGTCCGAACTGCGCGAGATCGGCAAGCTGCTGGCCTTTCTCAAGGAGCCCGAGCCGCCGAAGGGACTGAAGGATGCCTGGAGCAAGCTGCCGATCTTCAAGAAGGTCATCAGCATGGCGCCCAAGGTGGTCAAGGACGCGCCATGCCATGAAGTGATCGAGGAAGGCGATGACGTCGACCTCGGCAAGTTACCGATCCAGCACTGCTGGCCGGGCGATGTGGCGCCGCTGATCACCTGGGGCCTGACCATCACCAAGGGCCCAAACAAGGAACGGCAGAACCTCGGCATCTACCGCCAGCAGGTGATCGGCCGCAACAAGGTGATCATGCGCTGGCTCAGTCACCGTGGTGGTGCGCTGGATTACCGCGAGTGGTGCCAGAAGCATCCGGACAAGCCTTATCCAGTGTGCGTCGCTCTGGGCGCCGACCCGGCGACCATTCTCGGCGCCGTTACGCCAGTGCCGGATACGCTCTCCGAATATGCTTTTGCGGGCCTGCTGCGCGGTCATCGCACTGAGCTGATCAAGGCGCGTGGTAGCGATCTGCAGGTGCCGGCCAGTGCCGAGATCGTCCTGGAAGGCGTGATCCATCCGGGTGAGACCGCGCCGGAAGGCCCCTACGGCGACCACACCGGCTACTACAACGAGGTCGATACCTTCCCGGTGTTCACCGTCGAGCGCATCACCCGTCGCCGCGATCCGATCTACCACAGCACCTACACCGGCCGGCCGCCAGATGAGCCGGCGATCCTCGGCGTAGCGCTGAACGAAGTGTTCGTGCCGATCCTGCAGAAGCAGTTCCCCGAGATCACCGATTTCTATCTGCCGCCGGAAGGCTGTTCCTACCGCATGGCGGTGGTGACCATGAAGAAGCAGTACCCGGGCCACGCCAAGCGCGTAATGCTCGGTGTGTGGTCGTTCCTGCGACAGTTCATGTACACCAAGTTCGTTATCGTCACCGACGACGATATCAACGCACGGGACTGGAATGACGTGATCTGGGCGATTACCACGCGCATGGACCCCAAGCGCGACACGGTGATGATCGACAACACGCCGATCGACTACCTCGACTTCGCCTCGCCGATCTCCGGCCTGGGTTCGAAGATGGGCCTGGACGCCACCCACAAGTGGCCCGGTGAAACCACTCGCGAGTGGGGCCGCGCCATCGAGAAGGATCCGGCCGTGGTGGCGCGTGTCGACGCGCTGTGGAGCGAGCTGGGAATCGATTGATGAACGTCACCCTGCAACCTTCCGGCGTCACCCTCTCGCTGCAGCCGGGCGAACGCATCCTCGATGGTGCTCGGCGCCTGGGCTACGACTGCCCACAAAGCTGTCGCAACGGTAACTGCCATATCTGCGCTGCGCTGCTGGTTGAAGGCCGTGTCAGGCAAAACGGCGTGGAGCTGGACCATGGTGAGCTGTTCACCTGCCTGGCCGAGCCGCTGGAAGATTGCGTGCTGCACTGGGACGGTGTGCTGGCGCCGGGCGAGCTGCCGGTGCGCGAGCTGAGCTGCCAGGTGGTCGAATGCCAGGATGTGGGCGGCGACGTGTTCCGCGTACGCTTGCGTACCCCGGCCGGCAAAGCGCCGCGTTATCACGCCGGGCAGTACCTGCTACTGCAGCGCCCGGATGGCGAGATGGCGGCCTTTTCCCTGGCCTCTGCGCCGCATGCAGGACGCGAGCTGGAGCTACACATCCTCGCCCGCGAGGACAGCAGCATCGCCCTGTTGGAGCAGTTGCGAGCAACCGGCATGGCGCGCGTGCAGATGCCTTACGGCGACACTCATCTTGCTGACCTGCCCGATGGACCGCTGGTACTGATCGCCGCCGGCACCGGTATGGGTCAGATGCATAGTCTGATCGAGCATTGCCGCGCCGCCGGTTTCGCTCACCCCGTACACCTGTACTGGGGCGCACGTCGGCCCGACGACTTCTATCAGCTGCCGCACTGGGCCGAGTGGCAACAGCTGGATAATCTGCACCTGCACCAGGTGGTCAGCGACCAGTGCGGCTGGCAGGGCCGTTGCGGCCTGTTGCACGAAGCCGTACGCGAAGACTTCCCCGACCTCAAGGCCCTGCACGTTTATGCCAGCGGCTCGCCGACGATGGTCTACGCTACGCTCGATGCGCTGGTCGAAGCGGGGATGGACGCCCACCAGATGCGCGCCGACGTGTTTGCCTACGCGCCGCGGCCGTAGCTATGCAGGGGCGGGTGCAACCCGCCCTGCGCGGTTCAGTAAACCCTTACTACCACCTTGCCCGCCTGTCTTGCGTCCATTGGGTTTTGGCTTTCCCGTCCTGGCTTAGCGCGCCGATTAAAGTTGGCACTTTCCGATTCGCTGTTGGGTCGTAACTGATGTAGGGGATGGCGAAGCAGCGAGGGCATTGCCAGGCATTGGCTTCGCAGCAGTGTTACACCCTGCATAGGATCGGCAGCCGCACATGGGTTGCCGGTTTCAGGCGCGCCGCTCCATCGTGGGCCGCCACAGACATGCGAGGAGATTGCCATGGGCTTGGGAACCATACTGCTGATCATTCTGCTTCTGATGCTGGTTGGTGCGCTCCCGGCGTGGCCGCATAGCCGCAGTTGGGGTTATGGGCCCACTGGTGGCTTGGGGCTGGTGCTGGTTATCGTGCTGGTGCTAGTGCTGCTCGGTTACGTGTGAGCCGGCGCCTGCGTCGTTGACGCAGGCGGTCGCCACCAGCGTTTTTCGTCGTTGACGGCCTGGCGGGCTAAGGTGGGCAGCTTCCAGTTCGCGTCAGTCGCCAATGGATCTGGCGGCTGCAGGCCCTGACGGTCGCAATGAATCTTGGATCTTCTGACGGTGTGGAGTCGCAGGAGCGGGTTGCCCCGCCCCTGAGCGTTTTAGCGAATCTCCACCACCACCTTGCCCACCGCCTTGCGCTGACCAAGTGCATTGATCGCTTCGCCGCCGCGCTCAAGCGGGAAGGTCTGCGACACCAGTGGCTTGAGTTTACCTTCGGCGTGCCAGGCGAACAGCTGCTGGAAGTTCGCGGCGTTGTCCTGCGGCTGGCGCTGAGCGAAGGAGCCCCAGAATACGCCGACCAGTGATGCGCCCTTGAGCAGTGGCAAGTTGGCCGGCAGGGCCGGGATGCCACCGCCGGCGGCGAAACCCACTACCAGGAAACGGCCGTTCCAGCCGATGCTGCGGAAGGCTTCCTCGAACAGCGTGCCGCCTACCGGGTCGTAGATCACGTCTACGCCCTGGCCGCCGGTGAGCTTCTTCACCTCGTCCTTGAGACTGTGTTCGCTGTAGTTGATCAGCTCGTCGGCGCCGGCCTTGCGCGCCACTTCCAGTTTCTCGGTGCTGCTCGCTGCGGCGATGACCTTGGCGCCCATGGCCTTGCCGATTTCCACCGCGGCCAGACCGACGCCGCCGGAGGCGCCGAGCACCAGCAAGGTTTCACCCGGTTGCAGGTTGGCGCGTTGCTTGAGGGCATGCATCGAGGTGCCGTAGGTCATGCCGAAGGCGGCTGCGGTGGTCAGGTCCATGCTCTTGGGTACTGGCAGCACGTTGTAGGCCGGTACGGCGACTTCTTCGGCGAAGCCGCCCCAGCCGGTCAGCGCCATGACCCGGTCACCGGCACGCAGGTGGCTGACTTTCTCGCCCACGGCCTTGACCACGCCGGCTACCTCGCCGCCCGGGGCGAAGGGGAAGGGCGGCTTGAACTGGTATTTGCCTTCGATGATCAGTGTGTCGGGGAAGTTGACCCCGGCGGCCTGCACCTCGATCAGCACCTCGTTTTTCTTCGGTTCGGGGCTCGGCAGGTCTTCCAGTACCAGGGTGTTGGCAGGGCCGAAGGCTTTGCACAGCAGGGCTTTCATCAAGGTCATTCCTCTTACAGGGTGCCTTGCAGTGTAGAAAGCGCCCGCTGAGGGTCAACGAGCATGCCGGAGCCTGATAGGCCGGCATAAGCGTCGGGCTTGGGTGCTGGCCTGTGGATGGCTATGCTAGGCACATCCCCGATGGAGTGCCGAACGTGAAACTGTTGACCGCCCTGCTGCTGAGCCTGTCGATCTGCCTGCCTGCCCTGGCCTCTTCGGAGAAGAAGGAAGAGGCGCCTACGACGATTTATCACAACCTGTTTCCGGCGCTGATCGGCAATCTGGCGGATCAGGGCAACCGCCTCAAGTTCTTCAAGGCCGATGTGTCGCTGCGAGTCACCGGCACCGAGGCCGAGGAGAAGCTCAAGCAGCATGAACCGCTGATCCGCCATCAGATGGTGATGCTGTTCTCGGCCCAGACCAGCGAGACCATCAATGCGCCCGATGGCCGCGAGAACCTGCGCCTGGAAGCGTTGAAGAAGGTGCAGGACGCGATCAATGGCGAAGAGGGCAAGCCTATCGTCGAAGACCTGCTGTTCAACAACCTGATCATCCAGTGAAAGGGCGCTGCTTCGACGGTGAAGGCCAAAGCGATTCGCGGCTGAAGCCGCTCCTACAGATTGCTTACGCCATCTGCGCCAGGGTTTTGCGAAAGCGTGTCAGCGCCGCGATGAAGAACAGCACGCCGATGCCGGCGATGGCCAGCATGTAGGGCCAGATGATCGCGAACCCCGCACCGCGATAGAGAATGGCCTGGGCCAGCGCGACGAAGTGAGTGGTCGGCGCTGCCAGCATGATCTGCTGCACCAGCTCAGGCATGCTTTCGCGCGGTGTGGTGCCGCCGGAGAGAATCTGCAGCGGCAGCAGCACCAGGATTATCAGCAGGCCCAGCTGCGGCATCGAGCGCGCCACCGTGCCGAAGAAGATACCCATCGAGGTGGTGGCGAACAGGTGCAGCGCCGCGCCGGCCAGGAACAGCGCGATGGAGCCCTCGATGGGCACCTGCAGCCAGCCCTGTACCACCAGTAGCAAGGACAGCGCCGCTGCCGTCAGCACTACCAGCCCCATCGACCAGACCTTGGCCAGCATGATTTCCAGCGGCGTCACCGGCATCACCAGCAGATGTTCGACGGTGCCGTGCTCGCGCTCGCGGATCAGCGCCGCGCCAGTGAGGATGATCGACAGCATGGTGATCTGGTTGATCACCTCCATCACCGAGCCGAACCAGGCGCGGGTCAGGTTCGGGTTGAACTGCACGCGCAATTCCAGTTCGGCCGGCTGCTGCAACTCGCCGCGGTAGCGACGGACGAACTCGGCTACCTCACTGGCGCCGACGTTCTGGATGTAGCCGGCGCCAGTGAAGGCCATGCTGACCTGGGTGGCATCGACGTTGAGCTGGATCGCCGGGCTGCGGCCGGCGAGCACGTCGCGCTGAAAGTTTGGCGGAATGTTCAGCGTGAAGGTGTAGCGCCCGGAGTCCATGCCGCGATCCATCTGGCTCAGATCTATGCGTTCCGGCGTGCGGAAGTAGGGCGCCTGGAAGGCCTGGATCAGCCGTTCGGAGAGTTGCGACTGGTCTTCGTCGACCACGGCGATGGCGGCGTTGTGCAGGCTTTCCGGCAGGCTGGTGGCAGCCGAGTAGATGCCCATGCTGAAGGCCCAGAGAATCAGCAGCACCAGGGCCAGATCGTGCTGCAGGCTGCGCAGTTCCTTGATACCTAGGTGCAGAATGTTGGCCAGGCGTTCCATCACACCTCCTGTTTGCGCAGCAGGCTGGCGCTGAGCAGCGTCAGCAGTGGGATGGTCAGGGCCAGGGCGCCGAAGTAGCCGGCCAGGTCCTGCAGCTCCAGCGCCTTGGAGAACAGGCCGCGGCTGATCACCAGGAACTGCGAAGTGGGATAGCTATGGCCGACCAGCGCGCCGAAACCCTCCAGTGAGGCGACCGGGTAGATCAGCCCGGAAAACTGGATGGCCGGCAGCAGGGTGGCGATGGCGGTGCCGAACACCGCGGCGATCTGGCTCTTGGTGAAGGTCGACATGAGCAGTCCGAGGCCGGTGGCGCAGGCCAGGTAGAACAGGGCGCCTGCCAGCAGGGTCAGCGGGTTGCCCTTGAGCGGTACATCGAACACGGTCACCGCCAGCAGTACCAAAAGGACGAAGTTGAACAGGCCCAATGCGATGTAGGGCAACTGCTTGCCGAGCAGGAACTCCAGGCGAGTGACCGGCGTGACGTAGAGGTTGATGATCGAGCCCAGCTCCTTCTCGCGCACCACGCCGAGGGCCGTGAGCATCGCCGGGATCAGCATCAGCAGCAGCGGAATCACCGCCGGCACCATGGCTTTTAGGCTTTCCACGTCCGGGTTGTAGCGGTAGCGCACTTCCAATTCTGCGGCGCTGGCAGCTTGCGGTTGTGGTGAGCGGCGCGCCAGTTCGCTCAGGTAGTGCTGATGCAGGCCGGTGACATAGCCCTTGATGGTTTCGGCGCGGGTCGGCATGGCGCCGTCGATCCACATGCCGATCTGCGGATTGTCGCCGCGCTTGAGGTCGCGGCCGAAGTTCGGCGGAATCTCCACCGCCAGGCTGATGTCGCCGTTGCGCAGGCGTCGTTCCAGTTCGTCGTAATCGGAGAGCGGCGCTTTCTCCAAGAAGTAGCGCGAGCCGGACAGGTTCAGGTGGTATTCCTGGCTGGTGGTGGTCTGGTCGCGATCCAGCACGGCGAAGCTCAGGTCCTCCACGTCGAGGCTGATGCCGTAGCCGATGATGAACAGCAGCAGCACCGTGCCGAGCAGTGCCATGCCGCCGCGAATCGGGTCGCGGCGCAGTTCCAGCGCTTCGCGCCGGGCATAGCTGAGCAGGCGGCGCAAACTGAACAGCTGGCGCTGCGGCGGTGGTGCCTGCTCCAGTGGCGGCGCCTCGCTGGCGGACTGCTCGCCAACCGCCTCCTGCAGGTAGGAGATGAAGGTGGCTTCGAGGCTATCCAGCCCGCGTTTTTCCATCAGGCCTTGCGGCGTGTCGCTGTCGAGCACCTTGCCGGCATGCATCAGCGAGATGCGATCGCAGCGTTGCGCCTCGTTCATGAAGTGGGTGGAGATGAAGATGGTCACGCCGTCCTGGCGCGAGAGGTCGAGCATCAGTTGCCAGAAACCGTCGCGGGCGACCGGGTCGACGCCCGAGGTGGGCTCGTCGAGAATCAGGATCTCCGGCTTGTGGATCACCGCCACGGCCAGCGACAGGCGCTGGCGGATGCCCAGCGGCAGGCGCTCGGGGAGCATGTCCATGACCTCGCCGAGGTCGAAGCGCGCGGCCATTTCGGTTACCCGTGGTTCAATCTCGGCGGCTGGCACATGGAACAGTTGGGCGTGCAGAACCAGGTTCTGCCGCACCGTCAGCTCGCCATACAGGGAGAAGGCCTGGGACATGTAGCCGACGCGCTTGCGCGTGGCCATGTCACACGGGTCGACTGCCTGGCCGAACAGCAGCGCCTCACCCTCGCTGGCCGGTAGCAGGCCGGTGAGCATCTTCATGGTGGTGCTCTTGCCGCAGCCGTTGGAGCCGAGAAAACCGAAGATCTCGCCACGGCGGATGCGGAACGATACCGAGTTCACCGCGACGAAATCGCCGAAGCGCATGGTCAGGCTCTTGGCTTCGATGGCGATCTCGTTGCTGTCTTGCAGGGGTGGAATGACCACCTGCTGATGGCCGCGGCGGCGTTCCTCGGGCAGCAGGGCGATAAAGGCCTGCTCCAGGCTGGCGCTATGGGTGCGGGTGCGCAGTTCTGCCGGGCTGCCTTCGGCCAGCACGCGGCCGGCATCCATCGCTACCAGATGGTCAAAGCGCTCGGCTTCCTCCATGTAGGCGGTGGCGACCAGCACGCTCATCTGCGGGCGCTGCGTGCGGATGCGCGCGATCAGTTCCCAGAACTGGTTGCGCGACAGCGGGTCGACGCCGGTGGTCGGCTCGTCGAGGATCAGCAGGTCCGGGTCATGGATCAGCGCGCAACACAGCCCCAGCTTCTGCTTCATGCCGCCGGACAGCTTGCCTGCCGGGCGCTCGCGGAACGCGACCATGCCGGTGCTGCGCAGCAGATCGTCGATGCGCCGCTCGCGCTCGGCAGCGTCCTGGCCGAACAGGCGGCCGAAGAAGTCCAGGTTCTCGAACACCGACAGTGTCGGATAGAGGTTCTTGCCCAGGCCCTGCGGCATATAGGCGATATGCGGGCAGACGCGGCGGCGATGGCGGGCATCGGCCATGTCGCCACCAAGCACCTCGATGCTGCCTTCCTGAAGCTTGCGCGCCCCGGCGATCAGCGCCAGCAGGCTGGACTTGCCGACGCCGTCCGGGCCGATTAGGCCGACCATGCGACGGGCCGGCAGCGCCAGGTCGATCTGCTGCAGGGCGTGGGTCTGGCCATAGCGCAGGCCGACGCCAGCCAGGCGTGCGACCGGCGTGTTCATTGCGGAACCTTGATCGCCAGATGCGCGGGCCACTCGGCCTCTGGGGCGAGACGCAGGTAGGCCATGCCGGGTACGCCGGTCTTGACCTGCTGCAGGTGCTTGCTCAGCAGCTCGGGGTCGATGCGCGCCTTGACCCGGAACATCAGCTTCTCGCGTTCGCTGGCGGTTTCCACGGTCTTCGGCGTGAACTGGGCGACGCTGGCGACATAGCTGACCTTGGCCGGAATCACGTATTGCGGCGCGGCGTCGATCACCAGGCGCACCTCGCTGCCCAACGCGACGCGACCTGCCTGGCGCTCGGGTAGGAAGAAGGTCATGTAGACGTCGGTCAGATCCACCAGGTTGAGCAGCTTGCCGCCGGCACCGAGCACTTCGCCGGGTTGAGTGACGCGGTATTGCACGCGGCCGGCGCGTGGTGCCTTGAGCTGGCTGTCGTCGATGTCCACCTGCAGCCTCTCGACGCTGGCACGGGCCGCTTCGGTGGCCGATTGCGCTTCGATGGCCTGCGACTGGGCTGCAGCTATGCCGGCCTCGGCCGAGCTGACCTGAGCGCGTGCGGCGGCCAGCGCGGCCTCGGCACTCTGCAGGCGGGCCAGATCGTCATCCAACGTCTGCTGAGGCAGGGCGTTGCGCTTGACCAGCGTGGCGCTGCGCGCGTGACGCTTGCGCGCGGCATCCAGCTCCGCCTGGCGTTGGTGCACCACGGCCTCGGCGGCAAGTTTTTCGCTTTGACGCAGGCTGATCTGGCTGGCGGCGGTGATCTGGCCATTCTCTGCCTGGCGCAACTGGGCACGGGCCTGGGCCAGTTGGGCTTCGAGCACCTGGGTGTCCATGCGGGCGAGAATCTGGCCGGGCTCGACGAAGTCACCTTCGTCGACGTCGATGCTGGCGACGCGCCCGGCGAGTTTGGTCGCCACATCCACTTCGGTGGCTTCGATGCGCCCGTTACCGCTGGCGAACCCCTCGCCCAGCCCCGCTGGGCGCAGTTGCCACCAGGCTGCGGCCGCCAGCAAGGCCAGGCAGGCGGCGATCAAATAGGGCAGGCGGCGTTTTGCGTTGGTCATCTCGGCTTCCCTGTAGCGCCCCATGGCTGGGGACTTTCACGACATTTCCATTGTCTGTCAGCTGCGCCTCAGGGTGCTTGATGCAGGTCAAGCGGGGATGGCTGCCACAGGCAAGTACGGTTGCGACCCTCATGCTTGGCGCAATATAGCGCCTGATCTCCCTGGGCGAGAAACTCGCCTGGCTGTTCGTCCTTGACCGGGTCGACCACGGTGATGCCGATGCTCAGGGTCAGCCGGCCGAACGGGCTGGCAGGGTGGTGGATATCCAGGCCGGCGATGGCCGCATGGATACGCGCAGCGACCTGCTCGGCACCGTCCAGGTTGGTGCTGGCCAAGATGATGGCGAACTCTTCGCCACCGTAGCGGCAGGCAGTGTCGCCTTCTCGCTGCAGGCTCTCGCGCAGGACGTTACTCACGCGGCGCAGCGCATCGTCGCCGGCCAGGTGGCCGAGGGCGTCGTTGTAGGTCTTGAAGTGGTCGATATCCAACATCAGCAGCGCCAGGGGCGCATCGAGACGGCGCAGGCGGCGCCATTCGACCAGCAGTTGCTGATCGAAATAGCGGCGGTTGTACAGCCCAGTCAGACCGTCCAGCTGTGAGAGGCGCTGCAGCTGCGCTTCCAACTGCAGGCGCTCGCTGTTGTCGCGGGAGACGGCGATCAGGTATTCGCGGTCGTGCAACTGCACCAACTGGGTGTTGATTTCGGCCGGCTGGCGACTGCCATCGCGGCGAATCAACTCGCGCTGGAAAATCCGCGAGAGGTTGTTGCTTTGCGCCTGGCGCGCCTGTTCCAGCCAGCGGTGAAAGCCTGGCAGGAGCTTCTCCGGATCATCGCGCAGCAGCTCGGCGAACTGTTCGGGGCGGTAGCCGAGCGTGGCGTAGGTGGCCTGATTCATGTGCAGCAGCTCGCGGGTACTGCTGTCGAAGATGAACAGTCCGTCATGGCTGGAGTCGGTCAGGTCCAGCACCAGTTGTAACCGCTCGCGGTTCTCGCGCAGGCGTTGCTCGGTTTCTTCACGGCGTTCGGCTTCCAGTTTGAAGCGACGATTGGCCTGCTGCAGGGCATGGGCTCGGCGGCTGTTCTCCAGCGCCAAAGCCAGGGCGGCAACCAGCAGCAGGCTGATGGTCAGGCTGGCACCGAGCACGACGTCGGGCAGCGGCGAGTCCAGTTGATCGAGCAGTTCTTCGGTGGGGCTCAGGCGCAGGCTGAAGCCTTGGTTGTTGAGCAGGCTCAGGCCCAGTTGCAGGCTGTGCGGCGCATTGTCGGTCGCAGCGCCATGACGAAACAGGCTATCGCCGTTCTCCAGCAATTCGAGGTTGAAGGCTTGGCGGTCGATCTGGGTGAGTAGCTGCAGCATCAGCGGTTCGACGCGAAACACGCCCTGCAGGAAACCGTCGAACACCTTGCTGCCATTCAGCTCGCGGTACAGCGGTGTGTAGAGGACGAAGCCACGTCCGCCCTGGACCAGATCGAAGCTGTTGGAGAAGCGCTGTTCACCGTTCTCACGAGCTTCCATCGCCAGTGGGTAGTTGGGGTGCTCCGGGTACAGGCGAAAATTCAGCGCGGCTTCGTTGTCGGCCACCGGCAGCAACCAGCGCATATGCAGGTCGGGGCCGACCCATTGGATCGACTGGTAGGCTGGAAAGCCGCGCAGGGCACGCTCCACTTCTTCGTCCCAGCTGGCGCGTGGCAGGCGGCCGAGGCTGTTCCATAAGCGGGCGATACGCTCGAGGCTGGCCACTTCCAGGTGCAGCGTGCTTTCCAGCTGCCGTGCCAGGCTACGTGCCTGGTAACCGACCCGCTCGTCGACGCGCTGCTGTTGCACGGATTCGATCTGGCGCCAAAGCAGCACGCTGGCGCTGCTCAGCACCAGTAACAGGAGCGCCAGCGCAAGGCGCGCTGGCCAGGCGGAGGATGCTGGCATGGATAACTCCCTTGGCATGCTGTGGTGATAGCACAGTGCCGTAGGTGACTCAACGCATGGCGAGAATTGCTGTCCATTCGGCATCGCTCACCGGCATCACCGACAGGCGACTGCCACGTTGGACCAACGCGAGTTCGGCCAGTAGTGGATTGTTCTTCAGGTGCTGCAGCGCCAGCACCTCGTCGAAGGATTCGACGAACTCGACGTCCAGGGCGCTCCAGGGGTTCTTCTCGGTACTGGCCTTGGGATCGTGATAATGGCTTTGCGGGTCCAGTGCGGTGGGGTCCGGGTAGATCTCGCCGGCAATGCGCGCGATGCCGGCGATGCCGGGTTGCGGGCAACTGGAGTGATAGAAGAAGAACAGATCGCCGGGCTTCATCGCACGCATGAAGTTGCGCGCCTGGTAATTGCGTACGCCATCCCAGCGCGCTTTGCCCAGTCGTTGCAGGTCGTGGATGGACAACTCATCGGGTTCGGACTTCATCAGCCAATAAGGCATGAACTTTGCTCCTGCAGGTCTGTCCGTAAGCGGACGCTCGTTTGAGGGGGATCTCCGACGGCCGGTTGGCGTCGGAAATTGCACAGTGCTTGGCACTGAAGGAAAATGCCCGGCTAAACGCTTGGCGCTGTCGTATTGCATAAAACAATAACGCGCGACCAACGCGCGCATTGCCTTGAAGGGGGAGGCAATAAATGAAACGCAAGCCAGATCTTTTGTGGGTTCTCGTCGTACTGTTCAGCCTGGGCGTGGTTACCACGGGTTACACCCAGAGCCTTTGGGAGCGTCAAAACGACGCTTCGGTCAATGTAACGCAGCAGCCCTGATTCACTGGCTGACCGCGTAAGCGCCGCAGGGAACGCGGTGCAGCATCCTTCGCTTCAATACCACGCCTTATCCGTCACCGTTGCCTGCAAGGGCACGTCCCAGCTGGCCATGGCCAGTTCATCCACCCGCTGACATTCATGCGCCAGACCCAGTAGTGTCGGCATGTGCCAATTTTTGCGCATGCGCAGATAAGCCAGGCTGCGGTCGTAGAAACCGCCGCCCATGCCCAGGCGTCCGCCGCGATCGTCGAAGCCCACCAGCGGCAGCAGCACCAGATCCAACGCCCACACCTTGCGTTGGCGTTTGGGTTGCGGGCGCGGCTCGAGGATGCGGAAGCGATTGCCCGCCAGTTTCTCGTGCTGGCTGACGCGCTGAAACACCATCTTGGTGCGTGGCCAGGCGCTGAGCACCGGCAGGTAGGTGCGCTTGCCGCGTTTCTGTGCGGCGGCCAGCAGCGGGCGCGGGTCAATCTCGCCGTCGTTGGGCAGGTACAGGGCGATATGCCTGGCGCGGCGAAACTGCGGGCTTTGCGCCAGCTGGCGATACAGGTTGCGTGCGGCAAGACGTTGCTGGCTGCGGCTGAGTGCACGTCGACGCTGACGCAGCACGCGGCGCAGTTGCGGGCGACTGAGAGTGGCTGGCGTAGTCATGAGGTGTGGCTGGGGCGAGGCGGGTAGCAGTGCTGAAGGCTGCTGCTGGAAAAGATGACTTCCCGACGTGCCGCTGTCGGTTTAGCCCTTGAACCCGAAAGTTCAAGGTGGAGGTTGCAGGAGGCGTTAAGGCTTTCCGTCAGGCGGACATGCACACCGGCCCCAACGTGCAACCCCCGTGGTTGTGCGTATCGGCTCAGGGACATCACCGACTGGCGCACACCCCAGGAAGTTGCGCCCAGTATACCCGAACAGAGGGTCTGCGGGGCGGCCTGCGACGAACAGGCAGGCATGACGGTGCTCAGGCGCTCGGGTCGTCGGCCAGTGCATGGTCGACGCGATCGAGCAGGTCGCGCACCTGCTGGCGGGTGGAGTTGGCGTCCTGATCCAGGCGCTGTTGCTTGTGCAGCAGGTCGTGAGTGATGTTCAGTGCGGCCATCACGGCAACACGGTCGGCACCAATCACTTTGCCGCTGGTGCGGATCTCGCGCATCTTGCCATCCAGGTAGCGGGCAGCACTCTCCAGATTGGCGCGTTCATCCTGCGGGCAGGCGATGCAATATTCTTTGTCCAGAATGTGGACGGTCACGGTGTTCGACTGGGTCATGAGTCCTGCTCCAGGGCTTTAAGGCGCGAAATCATCGATTCGACCTTGTGCCGGGCCATTTCGTTCTTTTCGATCAGATGGGCGCGTTCCTCGCGCCAGGCCTGTTCATTCGCCAGCAGGAGTCGATTGTGAGCCTTGAGCTGATCGACACGCTGGATCAGCAGTTCCAGCTTGGCGGTCAATGCGTGCAGATCGGCGTCTTCCATGGGCTCTCGCTATGGGAGGGAATGGCTGGACTATATTAGGCCTGTCCCGTTCAGGGCACCTCTAAAAACTACCTGCGTTGTCATCACTGCGTTAAAAACAAGCTCAAAATGCTCATTTACAACTCGTAAACTCCGCTTTTTCGCTCGTTTTTGCCTTGTGCTGACTGCCTCGCCTACGTTTCTAGAAGCGCCCTTCTTGGGTCAAACCACGGATAGCAGTGGTGTGATGCAGATGGCGGCATCACCCTGGCGGCCTCGGATGGTCTTGCCGCGTCTGCCGGTGCTAGGATACGAGGCCTCCATTCTAGAGATTGCGCCGTCTGGCGCCTAGCTATCTATGTCGATTCCAAGCTCTCCCTACGCCGCCTTCGCTGCTCTGCTTCACAGCGCCGGGCATTCCGTTTCCCCTGCCGAACTGCATGGCCTGCTGCTCGGTCGCAGCTGCGCTGGCGCGGGCTTCGATGCCGATGCCTGGCTGCTCGACGCTGCCGATCTGCTTGGCAGCGAGCCGCAGGATAACGTGCGCCAGGCGCTGATCGGTCTGCAGGAGATGGTCAAGGGTGAGCTGTGCAGCGAAGACGTCACCGTGGTGCTGTTGTTGCCGGATGACGAAACCCCGCTGGCGCAGCGCGCAACCGCTCTGGGCCAGTGGTGCCAGGGTTTTCTCGGTGGCTTTGGCCTGACCGTTCGCGATGGTGCGCTGAGTGCCGAGTCCATGGAAGTGTTGCAGGATCTCTCTGCCATCGCCCAGGTGCAGAGCGCTCTGGAGGAATCGGAAGATGGCGAGAGTGATTACATGGAGGTGATGGAGTACCTGCGTGTGGCGCCGCTGCTGCTGTTCACCGAGTGCGCCAAGCCCGCGGCGCCCGCTGCCAAACCCTCCCTGCACTGATTTTTCGTCGGAGCCTGCCTTGATCAGCATCCCCAAGTCCGAATATGCCCGTCGGCGCAAGGCGCTGATGGCGCAGATGGAGCCCAACAGCATTGCCATCTTGCCGGCGGCACCGGTGTATATCCGTAACCGTGACGTCGAGCATGTCTACCGCCAGGACAGCGACTTCCAGTACCTCACCGGTTTCCCCGAGCCGGAAGCGGTGATGGCGCTGATTCCTGGCCGCGAGCACGGTGAATATGTGTTGTTCTGCCGTGAACGCGACCCGGAGCGTGAGTTGTGGGATGGCCTGCGCGCCGGTCAGGACGGCGCGGTTAAGCATTTCGGTGCCGACGATGCATTTCCCATCGGCGATATCGACGACATTCTCCCGGGGCTGATCGAAGGTCGCGAGCGTGTCTACTACGCTATCGGTAGTAACCAGGAGTTCGATCATCGGCTGATGGAGTGGGTCAACCACATCCGCGCCAAGGCTCGCCAGGGCGCTACGCCGCCGAACGAATTCGTTGCCCTCAACCATCTGCTGCACGACATGCGCCTGTACAAGTCGGCTGCCGAGGTGAAGGTTATGAAGGAGGCTGCCGAGATCAGTGCGCGCGCCCACATCCGTGCGATGCAGGCGAGTCGTGCCGGGCTGTTCGAATATCACCTGGAAGCCGAGCTGGATTACGAGTTCCGCAAGGGTGGGGCGAAGATGCCGGCCTACGGTAGCATCGTCGCCGCCGGCCGCAATGCCTGCATCCTGCACTATCGCGAGAATGACGCGGCGCTCAAGGACGGCGATCTGGTATTGATCGACGCTGGTTGCGAGATCGACTGCTACGCCAGCGACATCACCCGCACCTTCCCGGTCAGCGGCAAGTTCTCGCCTGAGCAGAAGGCCATCTATGAGCTGGTGCTCAAGGCCAACGAGGAAGCGTTCAAGTTCATCGCGCCAGGCAAGCACTGGAACGAAGCCCACGAGGCCACCGTGCGCGTGATCACTGCCGGTCTTGTCGAGCTGGGCCTGCTCGAGGGTGACGTCGACGAGCTGATCGCCAACGAAGCCTACAAACCTTTCTATATGCATCGCGCCGGCCACTGGCTGGGTATGGACGTGCACGATGTTGGCGACTACAAGGTCGGCGGCGAGTGGCGCGTGCTGGAAGTCGGCATGGCGATGACCGTCGAGCCGGGCATCTACATCGCCACCGACAACGACAAGGTCGCCAAGAAATGGCGTGGCATCGGCGTGCGCATCGAAGACGACGTGGTGGTGACCAAGAAAGGCTGCGAGGTTCTCACCAACGGTGTGCCCAAGTCGGTCGCCGAAATCGAGGCGTTGATGGCTGCCGCGCGTAGCGAGGCGGCCTGAGCCTATGTCACGCGTACAGCTGGCGATTATCGGCGGCGGTCTGGTCGGTGCCAGCCTGGCGCTGGCCTTGCAGGAGACGGCGCGTCAGCGTGGCTGGCGCATCGCTCTGATCGAACCCTTCGCGCCGGGCAGCGAATACCAGCCCAGCTATGACGCGCGTTCCACTGCGCTGTCCTATGGCAGCCGGTTGATCTACGAGCGTCTCGGTCTGTGGCAGAGCATCGCCCAGCGGGCCGAGCCGATTCAGCAGATCCATGTGTCCGACCGCGGCCGCTTCGGCGCCACGCGCCTGCAAGCCATCGAGGAAGGCGTGCCGGCGCTCGGTTACGTGGTGGAGAACGCCTGGATCGGCCACTGCCTGTGGCAGGCGCTGGATGCGGATGTGATCGAATGGCGCTGCCCGGCCGAGGTGGTTGGCATGCAGCGCCTCGACGACGGCTATCGCCTGACCCTGAACGACGAAACCTGTCTTGACTGCGACCTGGCGATTCTTGCCGATGGTGGGCGTTCCGGTCTGCGCGAGCAGCTCGGCATCGGCGTCAGCAGCAAGCCTTACGGGCAGAGTGCGCTGATCGCCAACGTCAGCCCGCTGGAGGCGCATCGTGGGCAGGCTTTCGAACGCTTCACCGATGACGGCCCGATGGCGCTGCTGCCCTTGAGCGACAACCGCTGCGCGCTGGTCTGGACGCGCGCCGCCGCTGACGCCGAGCGCCTGTTGCGCGTCAGCGAGGCCAGCTTTCTCAGCGAGTTGCAGCAAGCCTTCGGTTATCGCCTGGGCGCCTTGCAGCAGGTCGGTGCGCGACATCTCTACCCGCTGAGTCTGGTCGAGGCGCAGGAGCAGGTGCGTCCGCATCTGGTGGTGTTGGGCAACGCCGCGCACAGCCTGCACCCCATCGCTGGCCAGGGCTACAACCTGTCGCTGCGCGATACCCTGGCGTTGGCCGAAGTCATCATCGGTAGTGAGGCCGCACTGGGCGAGCTCGCCACCCTGCAGCGATACCAACAAAGGCAGCAGCTCGATCAGCAGATGACCGTCGGCTTCTCCGATCAGGTAACGCGCCTGTTCAGCAACGCGCAGCCGCTGCTCACTGCCGGGCGTAACCTGGGTCTGCTCGGCCTCGATCTGCTACCGCCAGCCAAGCGCTGGTTCGCCCGGCAGGCCATGGGTATGGGAACCCGTAATCTATGACCGGCCCTGTAGGGTGCGCTGTGCGCACCAGCCGGAAGCCAGGGTGCGCACAGCGTGCCCTGGGGTTTAAGGAGTGATATGCGCGCGGATCTGATCATCGTCGGTGCCGGTATGGTCGGCAGCACCCTGGCTCTGGCGCTGGAGCACAGCGGTCTGGATATTCTGATCGTCGACGGCAGCCCGCTGAGCGTGTCGCCCTTCGATGCGCAGGCGCCGTTCGAGCCGCGCGTCAGCGCATTGTCGATGGCCAGCCAGCGCATTCTGGAGCGCCTGGGCGCCTGGCCAGGCATCGCTGCACGGCGTGCCTGCCCCTATGGCGAGATGCGCGTGTGGGATGGCTCCGGTACCGGCAGCATTCACTTCGCTGCCGCCAGCGTGCATGCCGATACTCTGGGCCATATCGTCGAGAACCGAGTGGTGCAGGACGCTTTGCTAGAACGTCTGCACGACAGCCAGATCGGCCTGTTACCCGGCGCACGCCTGGAGCAACTGCGCCGCAGCGGCGATGATTGGCTGCTGACGCTTACCGATGGCCGTCAGTTGCGCGCACCGTTGCTGGTCGCGGCCGACGGCGCCAACTCCGCGGTGCGTCGCCTGGCCGGTTGCGCTACGCGCGAATGGGATTATCTGCACCACGCCATCGTGACCAGCGTGCGCTGCGAGCGTGCGCACCAGGCCACTGCCTGGCAGCGTTTCACCGATGACGGTCCGCTGGCCTTCCTGCCGCTGGCTGGGCCGGCCGGCGAGCACTGGTGCTCGATCGTCTGGTCCACCGTACCGGTCGAGGCTGAGCGCTTGATGGCGCTGGACGATGAGGCCTTCTGCGCCGAGCTGGGCAAGGCTTTCGAATCCCGCCTGGGCAAGGTGCTGCATGCCGATCGCCGTCTGTGTATCCCGCTGCGTCAACGCCATGCCAAGCGTTACGTGGAGCCGGGGCTGGCGCTGATCGGCGATGCCGCACACACCATTCACCCGCTGGCGGGGCAGGGCGTCAACCTGGGCTTTCTCGATGCGGCGGTGCTGGCCGAGGTGCTGCTGCATGCCGCTATGCGAGGTGAGAACCTCAGTGATGAGCGCGTGCTGAGCCGTTTCGAGCGTCGGCGCATGCCGCACAACCTGGCGATGATGGCGGCGATGGAAGGCTTTCAGCGTCTGTTCCAGGCCGACCCGTTGCCGTTGCGCCTGCTACGCAACGTCGGCCTCGATCTGGTCGACGGCCAGGCCGAAGCCAAGGCGCTGTTCGTGCGTCAGGCGCTTGGGCTGGCCGGCGACCTGCCGGAACTGGCGCGAGCCTGAGCTGACGCAACTTGTAATAACTGTTGCGTGTGGTCTTGCTGTTTACGTTGAGAAGGCAAATAACATTCACTACTATTCAGCCACTTTGTAATCCACAAGAGGCTGGTCCCATGAAGGCTCGTAACGCGCTCCTCGCCGCATTCACTCTCAGCACCCTGGCAACTGCCGTCCAGGCTGCCGATGAAGTGGTGGTCTACTCCGCCCGCATCGATGAGCTGATCAAGCCGGTGTTCGACGCCTACACCGAGAAAACCGGGGTCAAGGTGAAGTTCATCACCGACAAGGAAGCCCCGCTGATCGCCCGCCTCAAGGCCGAGGGCGCCAACACCCCGGCTGACCTGCTGATCACCGTCGACGCCGGCAACCTCTGGCAGGCCGAGCAGGAAGGCGTACTGCAGCCGACCAAATCCGACGTGATCGATGCCAACATCCCTGCTCAGTATCGCTCCAGCACCGACAGCTGGACCGGCCTGTCGCTGCGTGCACGGACCATTTTCTACTCCACCGAGCGCGTCAAGCCGGAAGAGTTGTCCACCTACGAAGCGCTGGCAGACAAGAACTGGGAAGGCCGCCTGTGCCTGCGCACCAGCAAGAAGGTCTACAACCAGTCGCTGACCGCCACCCTGATCGAAGCCCATGGCGCCGAGAAGACCGAAGAAATCGTTAAGGGTTGGGTCAACAACCTGGCTACCGACGTGTTCCCGGATGACACCGCGCTGTTGCAAGCCATCGACGCCGGTCAGTGCGACGTGGGCATCACCAACACCTACTACTATGGCCGTCTGCACAAACAGCAGCCGGATCTGAAGGTCAAGCCGTTCTGGCCGAACCAGAACGACCGTGGCGTGCACGTCAACCTGGCCGGTGCTGGTGTGACCAAGCATGCACCGCATGCCGAACAGGCCAAGAAGCTGCTGGAGTGGATGACCACCGCAGAAGCGCAGAGCATCTTCGCCGGCGTCAACCAGGAGTACCCGGCCAACCCGGCGGTGAAACCGTCTGCCGAGGTGGCTTCCTGGGGCACTTTCAAGGCCGATACCGTGGCCACCGAAGTGGCAGGCAAGCGCCAGGCCGAAGCGACCATGCTGATGGACCGTGCTGGCTGGCAGTAAGCGCGTAACGATCATCGACGAGCCCAGCGCTGCCGTTATACTGCGACGCCCCGCCTAGCCGGGGCGTCGTCATTTCCGTAGTCGAGGAGTCCGCGTGCCGCATCCCGTCCAGCGTCGCTGGTACCCCATCGTCCTTGCCGTCGCCGTTCTGGTGTTGATGCCGCTGTCGGTGCTGCTGCTGAGCTGGCACGACGTGGATCAGCAGATCTGGGCGCACCTGTGGCAGACGCAGATGGGACGGCTGATCGGTAATACGCTGACGCTGGTGATCGGTGTCGGCGTAGGGGTGACGCTGCTGGGCGTGAGCCTGGCCTGGCTCACCAGCCTCTGTGAGTTTCCCGGCCGGCGCTGGCTGGACTGGGCGCTGATGCTGCCCTTCGCCATTCCCGCCTATGTCCTGGCCTTCGTCTTCGTCGGCCTGCTGGATTTCGCCGGCCCGGTGCAGACGCTGTTGCGCGAATGGTTCGGCAGCGGCTTGCGCTTGCCGCGCGTGCGCTCCACCGGTGGCGTGATCATCGTGCTGGTGCTGGTTTTCTACCCCTACGTCTACCTGCTCGCCCGTGGCGCATTCCTGGCCCAGGGCAAGGGCCTGATGGAGGCGGCGCGGGTGCTCGGGCAGAGTCCCTGGCAGGCGTTCTGGCGGGTGGCGCTGCCGATGGCGCGGCCGGCCATTGGCGCCGGTCTGGCCCTGGCGATCATGGAAACCCTGGCCGATTTCGGTGCGGTGTCGGTATTCAACTTCGACACCTTTACCACGGCGATCTACAAGACCTGGTACAGCTTCTACAGCCTGACCAGTGCCACCCAACTGGCCAGCCTGCTGCTGCTGGCCGTGGCGTTGGTGCTCTACGGCGAGCGTCGTGCCCGTGGCGCCGCACGACCGGCCAACGAGCGGCCGCGCGGCAAGGCGCTGTATCACCTGCACGGCTGGAAGGCCTTTGCCGCCAGCGCCTGGTGCGGTCTGGTGTTCGCTTGCGCCTTCGTCATACCGCTGCTGCAGCTGCTGGCCTGGTTCTGGCAGCGTGGCCGCTTCGACCTCGACGAGCGCTACGCCGGGCTGATCCTGCATACCCTTTACCTGGGTGGCATGGCGGCGCTGATCACCGTCAGTGTGGCCATGCTGCTGGCCTTCGCCCGCCGCCAGGCGCCGAACCGCGGCGTGCGCTTCGGCGTCGCGCTGGGCAATCTCGGTTATGCCTTGCCGGGTTCGGTGCTGGCGGTGGCAATCATGCTGGCGTTCAGCTTTTTGGATCGTGAACTGGTGATTCCGTTGTCCACTGCACTGGGTGGTGCTGGTAAGCCCTTGCTGCTGGGCAGTCTGGCAGCGTTGCTGGTGGCTTATCTGATCCGCTTCATGGCGGTGGCCTTCGGGCCGCTGGAGACCAGCCTGGCGCGTATTCGTCCGTCCCTGCCCGAGGCCTCGCGCAGCCTTGGCGTTGGCAGCTTCGGGCTGTTCTTCAGGGTCTATCTGCCGCTGCTGCTACCGGGCACCTTGTCGGCCGCGCTGCTGGTATTCGTCGATGTGCTCAAGGAAATGCCGGCGACTCTGCTGATGCGCCCGTTCGGCTGGGACACCCTGTCTGTACGGGTATTTGAGATGACCAGCGAAGGCGAGTGGGCGCGCGCCTCGCTGCCGGCGCTGACCCTGGTGCTGGTCGGCCTGCTGCCGGTGATTCTGCTGATCCGCCGCTCGGCCCGCAGTTTCGGTTGAGGGCCTCTGGTCCAGGCACAGGGCTGAGACATATACGGGCCCGGATCACTGCGCGACCTTTGGTCAGATGACCCCCGCAGACCTTGCGGCTACAATGCGCGCCATTCGCGAGTCGGGGCAGCCCGACAGGATTCGTCTAGAAGCGTCTCCGAGGCCGCCAGTGCAAGGCGCAGGCAAACGAGAAAGCGCAGTGTGCTCCTGCACATGAGCATTTCGAGTTTGCCTGCAACGCAGCAATGGCAACGCAGGCAGCTTCTAGGGGTCTGAATCGCTTCGCCAAGCCCGGAAGGAGATACCCATGGGACAGCGCACCCCCCTCTATGACCTGCACCTGGCACTGGGGGCCAAGATGGTGGACTTCGGCGGCTGGGACATGCCGCTGCACTACGGTTCGCAAGTGGAAGAGCATCATCAGGTGCGCCGCGAGTGCGGCGTGTTCGATGTCTCGCACATGTGCGTGGTGGACGTGAGCGGCAGTCAGGCGAAGGCCTTCCTGCAGCGTCTGCTGGCCAATGATGTGGCCCGCCTGGAGAGCCCCGGCAAGGCGCTTTACAGCGCCATGCTCAATGAGCAGGGCGGGGTGATCGACGACCTGATCGTTTACCTCACCGAGCAGGGTTACCGCCTGGTGGTCAACGCTGGCACCCGTGACAAGGACCTGGCGTGGATGCATGCGCAGGCGAGCGACTTCGATGTGCAACTGCGCGAGCGTCGCGATCTGGCCATGCTCGCCATTCAGGGGCCGAAGGCGCGCGCACGGGTTTCCGAACTGCTGAGCCAGGCCCGTGCCGCACTGATCCACGAGCTCAAGCCGTTCCAGGGTCTGTCCGATGGCGACTGGTTCATCGCGCGTACCGGTTACACCGGCGAAGATGGCCTGGAAATCGTGCTGCCGGTGACCGAGGTTGTGTCCTTCCTCAACGATCTGGTCGGTGCCGGTATTTCGCCCATCGGCCTTGGCGCCCGTGACACCCTGCGCCTCGAAGCGGGTATGAACCTCTACGGCCAGGACATGGACGAGCAGGTCAGTCCGCTGGCTGCCAACATGGCCTGGACCATCGCCTGGGAACCAGCCGAGCGCGACTTCATCGGCCGCTCAGTGCTGGAAGCGCAGCGCGCCGCCGGCTGCCCGAGCAAGCTGGTTGGGCTGGTGCTGGAGGAGCGCGGCGTGCTGCGTGCACACCAGGTGGTACGCGTTGATGGCATCGGTGAGGGCGAGATCACCAGTGGCAGCTTCTCGCCTACGCTGAACAAATCCATCGCGCTGGCGCGGGTGCCGGCCGCGACCGGGGATCGTGCCGAGGTGGAGATCCGCGGCAAGTGGTACCCGGTGCGGGTGGTCAAGCCGAGCTTCGTGCGCAACGGTAAAACCCTTATCTGAATCATCAGGTCGCGGTGCTGGCTTCCCCTGGCGCTGCGGCCTGCTAAATTGTCCAGACGGCCCACTTGCCGTCACCGTTTACGAGGAATCAAACATGAGCAATATCCCCGCCGATCTGCGTTATGCCGCCAGCCACGAGTGGGCGCGCCTGGAGGCTGACGGTAGCGTGACCGTGGGCATTTCCGACCACGCCCAGGAAGCCCTCGGCGACGTGGTATTCATCGAGCTGCCGGAAGTCGGCAAGCAACTGAACGCCGGCCAGGAAGCCGGTGTGGTGGAGTCGGTCAAGGCCGCCTCCGACATCTATGCGCCGGTTGGCGGCGAAGTGATCGCCATCAACGAAGCGCTGGCTGACAGCCCGGAAAGCGTCAACAGCGACCCGTATGGCAGCTGGTTCTTCAAGCTCAAGCCGAGCGACACCAGCGAGCTGGACAAGCTGCTGGACGCCGCCGCCTATCAGGCTGCTGCTGACGCCGACGCCTGATTCATCAGGCCTCGATCCAGAAACCCGCTGCGGCGGGTTTCTGCGTTTCTGGGCTCTGCTAATGAATTCGCGTCCAGGGCGTCAGTGATAGCCCGTATGTAATCCGGGGAGTGACGATACCCCCTGTAGGAGGCGCTTTAGCGGCGAGTTCTTTTCGCGGCTAAAGCCCCTCCCAAGATTTGTGCTGTGCATGCATCGGTTGATGCAGGTAGGCGCGCTCTTGTAAGGCCCGTTCAACTCCCTCTTTAACCGCTGGTCGGTTGGGCTAACACTTACCCGGAATACAGTATATAAAAATACATATTGTATTGAGTGAGGGTGTTCCATGACTGAGCCCATCGATATCCAGCAGCTGCGTGCCAATGCCGACGCTGCCGGGCAACTGCTCAAGGCGCTGGCCAATCCGGATCGCCTGTTGCTGCTCTGCCAGCTGTCGCAAGGCGAGCGCAACGTCAGCGAGCTGGAGGCGCTGCTTGGTATCCAGCAGCCGACGCTGTCCCAGCAACTGGCGGTGTTGCGCCGCGAGGGGTTGGTGGAGACTCGTCGTGACGGCAAGCAGATCTTCTATCGCATCAGCAGCCCGGCGGCGCTGGCGGTGATCGAGACGCTCTACCGCCTGTTCTGCGAGAGCCGGCAATGAACATCGACTGGGCCAGCTTCACACCCTGGAGCGCCCTGGCTGGGGGGGCGCTGATTGGTCTGGCGGCTGCCATATTCGCCTTGGCCAATGGCCGGGTAGCGGGTATCAGCGGCCTGCTCGGCAGCCTGCTGCAGCGTCAGGGCGAAGGGCGCGGCGAAAAAGCAGCGTTCCTTGTTGGCCTGCTTCTGGCGCCCCTGCTCTGGGGATTGTTCGCGGCATTACCGTCGATTCATTTCGAGACGAGTAGTCTCGGCTTGATCGTCGCCGGCTTGCTGGTCGGTATCGGCACCCGTTATGGCTCGGGCTGCACAAGCGGCCACGGCGTCTGCGGTATTTCCCGCCTGTCGCCGCGCTCCATGCTGGCAACCCTGTGCTTCATGGCTACGGGTTTCGTCACGGTCTTTGTTCTGCGTCATCTGCTGGGGGCTTGAAGATGGTCAGACTCAGTGCATTCGCCTGCGGCATGCTGTTTGGTCTGGGCCTGCTGCTCGCGGGCATGGCTGACCCGGCCAAGGTGCTGGCATTTCTCGATCTGGCCGGCAATTGGGATCCCTCGCTGGCGCTGGTGATGGCCGGGGCCCTAGGCGTAGCAGCGTTACCGTTGAACCTGGCGCAGCGGCGCAGTAAGGCGCTGCTGGGTGGCGCCATGCAGTTGCCGACCCGCCGCGATCTTGATGCTCGCCTGATTGGCGGCAGCCTGCTGTTCGGGGTCGGTTGGGGTATCGCTGGCATCTGTCCGGGGCCGGCTGTTGCCATCCTGCTGACCGGGCACTGGCAGGCCCTGCTGTTCGTCGCGGCGATGCTCGCCGGCATGCTGATCTTTACTGCGCTGGAAGGCCGGCGCGGACGTTGACCTGGAGAACCTCGATGAAAGCCAATGTTGGAACGCTCGACTGCAGTCTGCGCATCGCCGCAGGTCTGATTCTTATCGCGCTGAGTCTTGTCGGTGTCATCGGTCTGTGGGGTTGGATCGGTGTGGTGCCACTGGCGACCGGCATCTTCCGTTTCTGCCCGGCGTATCCATTGCTGGGTATCAACACCTGCAAAATGAAATGAAACATATCCACTGAGGCGAGATGCGCATGCGACTTGATGCAGATCAAGTCGCCCCGGGTGTGCGCTGGGCATGGTCGAGACATAACCAGAACAGCCAATACCTGAGGAGATACACACATGCGCACTCTGACCCTGCTGGCCGGATTGTGCTTGGGCGCCAGCGCCTGGGCCAATCTACCGGCCAACGAACCCGTCGAGCCGATCGCACCGGCCGAGATCACTGATCCGGCCAAGGTGGAGCTGGGCAAGCAGCTGTTCTTCGACCCGCGCCTGTCGCGCTCGGGGTTCATTTCCTGCAACTCCTGCCACAACCTGTCGATGGGGGGCAGCGACAACCTGCCGAGCTCCATCGGCCACAACTGGCAGCAAGGGCCGATCAATTCGCCGACCGTGCTCAATTCCAGTCTCAACCTCGCGCAGTTCTGGGATGGCCGCGCCGCCGACCTCAAGGAACAGGCCGCCGGCCCTATCGCCAACCCGATGGAAATGGCCTTTACCCACATTCTCGCCGTCGACGTGCTGCGCTCGATCCCGCGATACCGCGAGTCGTTCAAGGCCGTGTACAAAACCGACGAGATCACCCTGGACGAAGTGACCGATGCTATCGCCGAGTTCGAGAAGACCCTGGTCACGCCCAACTCGCGCTTCGACCTGTGGCTCAAGGGTGATGCTGAGGCCATCACCAAGACCGAGCTGGAAGGTTACGAGCTGTTCAAGTCCATCGGCTGCGTGGCTTGCCACAACGGCCCGGCGCTGGGCGGCAACTCGTTCCAGAAGATGGGCCTGGTAGAACCCTATGAAACCAGCAACCCCGCCGAAGGCGTTGCCGGTCTGACTGGCAAGGATGCCGACCGCTTCAAGTTCAAGGTGCCGACCCTGCGCAACGTCGAACTGACCTATCCCTACTTCCACGACGGTGCCTACTGGAAGCTGGAGGAGTCGGTGGACATCATGGCGCGCTTGCAGCTCGGCCGGCAGCTGAGCGAAGGCGAGATTGGCAAGATCACCGCCTTCCTCAAGACCCTGACCGGCGAGCAGCCGAGCTTCGCCCTGCCGATCCTGCCTCCGTCTAACAATGACACACCGCGGCCGCAGCCATTCGAGTGATCAGTACTCTTCCAGCGCCTCGGCGAACTGGCGCACGGCATCGACGACCTGCCGTGCGCCACTCTGGATTTCCTCGATCACATGCCCGGCCTGGTTGACCAGCTCCACACCCTGCTCGACCTTGTGCTGACTGGACTGCATGTTGTCCACGGCGTCTTGCGCTAGCTCGTGGTTGCGCTTGACCACCTCGACGATCTCCACTGTTGCCTGTGCGGTGCGCGCGGCCAGGCCGCGTACTTCATCAGCGACCACGGCGAATCCGCGGCCCTGCTCGCCTGCGCGCGCCGCTTCGATAGCGGCGTTGAGGGCCAGCAGATTGGTTTGCTCGGCAATGCCGCGGATGGTCTGCACGATGCTGCTGATCATCTCCGACTGCTGGCTGACCGCGCTAATGCCCTCGGCTGCGCGGGACAGCTCGTCGGCGATGCCGCGCACCATCGTGACGGTTTCGCTGATCACCTCGGCGCCATGCCGGGCATTGTCGTCGGTGCGTTGAGAAATTTCATAGGCAAGTTTGGCTGCATCAGATTCGGCCTGTTGCTGGTGCACCTGCGGGGTGATGTCACGGGCGAACTTGACGATCTTATAGAGCGTGCCGCTGGCGTCGAACACCGGATTGTAGGTGGCGCTCAGCCAGATGATGTCGCCGTGGCGGTTGATGCGCTGGAATCGCCCTGAGAAGAATTCGCCGCGATTCAGGCGTGCCCAGAAGTCGCGGTAGGCAGGCGAGTCGGCCTCTTCGCGGGTGCAGAACAGGCGATGGTGCTTGCCGCGGATTTCGTCCAGGCGGTAGCCCATGGTCTGCTGGAAGTTTTCATTGGCATCGAGTACCTCGCCCTTGAGGTTGAAGGCGATTACCGCCATGGAGCGGCTGATGGCCTCTACCATGCTGTTCTGTTCCTGCTCGCGGATGACCTGTGCAGTGATGTCCGTGGCCAGTTTGAGCACGCCTTCGACACGGCCATCTGCGCCGCGGATCGGGTTGTAGCTGGCTTCCAGCCAGACTTCCTGGCCTTGCTTGTTGCGACGGCGGAAGCGCTCACGGATGTACTCGCCGGCCGCCAGGCGTTGCCAGAATCGGCGGTACTCGGCGCTGGACTGGTATTCGGGGAAGCAGAAGATGCTGTGATGCTGGCCGACGATCTCCTCCAGTCGGTAACCCATGGTGGTGAGGAGATTGTCATTGGCGCTGACGATGGTGCCGTCAGGCTTGAATTCGATCATGGCCGTCGAACGATCGACGGCAGCCTTCCTGGCAAGCGCGGACTGCAACTGCTGGCGAGCCACTTCCAGGGCTCGCTTGAGGGCTTTGTTGAACATGATGTGCTCTTGAAGGTGACGGGTTGATCCCGACCAATCTTATCGGCTTGGTCAGGATCAACTTGAAGGCCTTCAGAGTACTTTTCAGCTGCCTTGCGGGGCTGGCTGCTGCTGGGTTATGCAGTGGATATTGCCGCCGCCCAGAAGGATCTCACGGCCTGGCACCATCACCACGCGATGCTCGGGGAAAATACGCTCAAGAATGGCACGTGCCTCCTCGTCCTTCGGATCATCGAAGCTCGGCGCGACGATGCCGCCGTTGACGATAAGGAAGTTCACGTAGGAGCCGGCCAGGCGAACTTCCGGGCTGCGCTCCTGGCTGCCGTCGACCATGTCGACGCCCGCGCACTCTTCGGCAGTGGCATGAATCGGGCCTGGAATCGGCATCTTGTGCACGGTCAGCTGACGCCCCTTGGCGTCGCGCACGCTTTCCAGCACGCGCATGGCGGCCTGGCAGCGCGGGTAGTTGGGATCGTTCGCATCGTCGGTCCAGGCCAGCAGCACTTCACCGGGGCGCACGTAACAGCAGAAGTTGTCGACGTGGCCGTCGGTTTCGTCGTTGTACAGGCCGTCCGGCAGCCAGATCACCGTGTCGATGGCCAAGTGCTCGCTCAGCACAGTTTCGATTTCTTCGCGCGACAGGTGCGGGTTGCGGTTCTTGTTCAGCAGGCACTCTTCGGTGGTGATCAGGGTGCCTTCGCCATCGACATGGATCGAACCGCCTTCGAGGACGAAGCCTTCGGTGCGGTAGCGTTTGCAGCCTTCGATCTCGAGGACCTTGCGCGCCACCTGATCGTCACGCAGCCACGGCCAGTACAGGCCGCCATCGAAGCCGCCCCAGGCATTGAAGGCCCAGTCCACACCGCGCACTTCGCCACTGGCATTGGTCACGAAGGTTGGCCCGGTGTCACGTACCCAGGCGTCGTCAGTGGTGATTTCCACCAGGCGGATGTTGGCGTCATCCAGGCGTGCACGGGCGTTCTCGTACTGCGCCGCGGATACGCAGACAGTCACCGGTTCGAACTGGGCGATGGCCTTGGCCACGGCGGTGAAGGCTGCCTGCGCCGGCTTGCCGCCGTTGCGCCAGTTGTCCGGGCGCTCGGGCCAGACCATCCAGGTCTGGCTGTGCGGTACCCACTCGGCAGGCATGTGGAAACCATCGGCGCGTGGAGTCGTGGTCAACGTGGTCATATTTCGCTTCCGTAGGGTGCGCCATGCGCACCGGCAAAGTGTTTGGAGGGCTAGGTGCGCACAGCGCACCCTAGCAGGCCGTTGAAAAACGTAGGCGAGGCAGCCAGTGCAAGGCAAGAACAGGCGAAAAAGCGCAGTTTACGAGTTGTAAATGAGCATTTTGAGCCTGTTTTTAACGCAGCAATGGCAACGCAGGTAGTTTTTCAACAGCCTGCTACGCGATCGAGGGTGTTTCACCGTCGAGCGTGGAAAGCGGCCAGTATAGGTTCGGCCGGCGGTCGCGGAACACACCCCAGGCGGTGCGCACCTTCTCCAGCTCGGTCAGGTCGAAGCTGTGCACCAGCACACCTTCCTCGGTCTGGTTCAGCTCCTCGACTTTCTCGCCGAACTGGTTGGCGATGAACTAGCTGCCGTAGAAGGTGATGTCGTAGCCGTCCTGCTCCTCGCGGCCGATGCGGTTGCTGGCCACCAGCGGCATCAGGTTGGCGCCGGCATGGCCCTGTTGCACACGCTGCCAGTGCTCGCGCGAAGTGATGTTGGCATCGTGCGGCTCGCTGCCGATGGCGGTGGGGTAGAAGAGGATTTCCGCGCCCATCAGCGCCATGCTGCGCGCGCATTCGGGGAACCACTGATCCCAGCAGATACCGACGCCGATGCGGGCATAAGCGGTGTCCCAGACCTTGAAGCCGGTATCGCCCGGGTTGAAGTAGTACTTCTCGTGGTAGCCGGGCCCATCGGGAATATGGCTTTTTCGATAAATCCCGAGATTATTGCCGTCGGCATCAAGGATGGCGATGCTGTTGAAGCGGGCGCGGCCGGCGCGTTCGAAGAAGCTGATCGGCAGCACTACCTTCAGTTCGGCGGCAACTTTCTGGAAGTGCGTGATAGCCGGATTTTCCTCCACCGTGGTCGCCAGCTGGGTGTAGTCGGCGTTGGGCTTCTGGCAGAAGTAGGGAGCCTCGAACAGCTCCTGGATCAGGATGATCTGCGCGCCCTGTGCGGCAGCCTGGCGTACCAGCCTCTCGGCATTGGCGATGTTCGCGGGCGTATCCCAGGAGCAGGCCATCTGGGTCGCAGCGACGGTAACTATACGGGACATAAAGCACCTCTTGGCTCGTGCGCAGGCCGCTCCGGCGGCCTATTCAGAGTGCCGTGGCTGAACATCGACCAGGGCGGAATGTTCGATTTATATCCGATAAATATCGGTATTAGAAGATGCTTTTGGTCGGCCGAGCGAAATAAATACGATTTTTATCGGATTTATATTGGTTCGGTCGTAGGGGCACAGGCCGCTTAGGGTGCGCGCAGCGATCGGCCACGCCGTCAGATGTCATCGGTGCGCACGGCGCACCCTACGGGGGATTACGCCAGCGGTGCAGGTCTTTTCGGCAGCGCGGCCGGCAGGTACAGGCCCAGGTAGGCGTCGAATACTCGCATACCTTCCTCGGCCAGGCGTGGCGTGATTTCGCCGTGCAGCTGTACGGAGCGGGCATAGACGCGATCACCCAGTTCCATGGCCAGGGCGAAGACATCGATATCCATCGGTAACTGCGGCAGGGGGAAGTGGCGGTCGAACAGCGCCTGCATCAGGCGGCCCAGTTCGATGTCATGCTGATGGTCGGCCTGGGTTACCTCGGCCAGGCCGTGCTGGGCGAGGATCAGCTGGCGCGCTGCGGCGTCGCGCGCGTAGATGTCCAGCATACGTTGTTCGACGATGCGCGACAGGTCATGCCAGGTGTTCAGGCTGGCGTGTTCGACCGGCTCCTGCAGGCAGGCGCGAAAGGCTGCGTGCACGTCTGCAGTCAGCCCTTCTAGCAGTGTCGGCACGCTGGCGAAGAAGTGGTACACCGACGACGGTGGAATGCCTGCGTGCTCGGCCACCGTGTAGATCGACAGGTTGGCCATGCCCTGCTCGGCCAGCAGTTCGCGTGCTGCCGCCAGTATCACGGCGATCCGTGCCTGGCTGCTGGCGCGTGGCTTGCGGGTGCTGGCGGGGCGCGACATGGCTGAGTCCTCGTGGGTCGAGGCGCTATTGGACGTCAGCAGGCGGCGGCGAGGCAAGCATCGCCGTACACGCCTCAGATACTGTCGCGAAAGCGCTGCCAGACGTTGCTGCGCACCTGCGCATGTTTCTCCGAAAGGACTTCCAGCGGATACAGGCGGCGTTTGGTGTCCTGATCCGGGTACAGGCCGGGCTGCGCCAGCAGGGCGTTGTCGATGAACTGCGCGGAGTCTGCATTACCGTTGGGGTAGAGCGTCTCGGCGGTGATCTGGGCGATGACCTGCGGTTGCATCAGGTAGTCGATGAAGCGGTGAGCGAGGTCCGGCCGAGCGGCGTTGGCAGGAATCACCAGGTTGTCGATGAACAGCACCGAGCCTTCGTCCGGTACCACGAAGCGTACCGGCTGGCCGGCCTGCGCCGCGGCAAGGGCGTCGCCGACCCAAGCCATGGCCAGACACAAGTGGCCGCTGCTGAGATCTTCGATATAGCGCTCGCTGTCGACGTAGCGCAGGTTCGGGCGTAGTGCCTCGAGCACTCCGCCGGCGCGCTCGACCCGGCTTGGTGCGCTGCGGGCAAGGCTACGGCCCTGGTAGTTGAGCAGCAGCGACAGGGTTTCATCTGGCGCATCCAGCACGCTGATGCCGCAGCTGGCCAGGCGCGCGCTCTGTTTGGCATCGAACAGCAGGCTCCAGCTGTCCGGCAGTGGTCCGCCATAGGCCGCCTCGGCCTGCGGCGTGTTGATCGCCAGGCCGACCGCGCCCCACAGGTACGGCACGGCGTGCTGGTTCTGCGGGTCGACCGCGGCCAGCTTGCTGAGCAACTGCTTGTCGAGGTGTGTGCGGTTGGGTAACTGGTTGAAGTCCAGCGGACGAATACGGCCGCTGGCGATCAGCCCTGGCAGATCGTTGTGCGAGGGCACCGCGATGTCGATGGGCTGGCCGCTTTGCAGTGCGGCCGCCAGTTCTTCAGCACTGGCGAAGGTGTGGTACTCGACCTCGATGCCGGTGTCGCGCGTGAAGTTTTCCAGCACCTGCGGCGCGATGTAATCGTTCCAGTTGTAGACCCGAATGCTGTCGGCGGCCTGGGCCAGGCCACAGCTCAGGCCTAGCAGGACGGCGGCAAAAACGCGTTGCATGAGTAGCTCCCCGATGGATGAAGGCAACAGTATCCGGCGGTCTTGGGCGCCGGGGGGTTGATTCATGTCAGCGGAGTCGCCGTGCGGCGAACCGCTGGCCCCGGTGCAGAGCACTGGAGCATGCAGTTGGCAGTTGGCAGGTAAAAAGAAGCCGGCTCTGCGGCCGGCTTTCTCGGTTTTACACGGTGTGCAGGTACCAGTTGTACTCGAGGTCGGAGATGGTGGTCTCGAACTCCTCCAGCTCGGCTTCCTTGCACGCGACGAAGATGTCGATGTACTTCGGATCGATGTATTTGTTCAGCACTTCGCTGTCGTCCAGCTCGCGCAGGGCGTCGCGCAGGTTGTTCGGCAGGCTCTGTTCGAGCTGTTCGTAGGAGTTGCCTTCGATCGGCTCGCCCGGTTCGATCTGGTTGGTCAGGCCGTGGTGGATACCGGCGAGGATCGAGGCAAGCATCAGGTAGGGGTTGGCATCGGCACCGGCCACGCGGTGTTCGATGCGCACGGCATCCGGGCTGCCGGTGGGGATGCGCACGGCCACGGTGCGGTTGTCCAGCGCCCAGCTCGGCGCATTGGGCACGTAGAACTGCGCGCCGAAGCGGCGATAGGAGTTGACGTTGGGGCAGAGGAACGCCATCGACGCGGACATGGTGTCGAGGATGCCGCCGACGGCATGACGCAGCGAGGTGTTCTCCAGCGGATCTTCAGCGGCGAAGATGTTCTTGCCGGTCTTCTTGTCGAGCAGCGAGATGTGCACGTGCAGACCGTTGCCCGCCTGGCCCGGATAGGGCTTGGCCATGAAGGTAGAGTCCATCTCATGGTCGTAGGCGATGTTCTTGATCAGGCGCTTGAGCAGCAGTGCGTAGTCGCAGGCCTTGATGGCGTCTTCGACGTGGTGCAGGTTGACCTCGAACTGCGCCGGGGCACTTTCCTTGACGATGGCGTCGGCCGGGATGTCCTGCTCCTTGGCAGCTTCGAGCATGTCCTGCAGGCAGTCGACGTATTCGTCGAGGTCATCGATCAGGTAGACCTGAGTCGAATGCGGACGCTTGCCGGAGATCGGCGAGCGTGGTGGCTGCGGGCGACCGTTCACGTTCTCCTGGTCGATCAGGTAGAACTCCAGTTCGAAGGCTGCGCAGATACGCAGGCCCAGTTCGTCGAACTTCTGTACCACCTGGCGCAATACCTCGCGCGGGTCGGCGAAGAAAGGCGTGCCGTCCAGCTCGTGCATGGTCATCAGCAGTTGCGCAGTGGGGCGCTTCTGCCAGGGCTCGTTGCACAGGGTATTGGGGATGGGGAAGCAGATACGGTCGGCGTCGCCAATGTCCAGGCCAAGGCCGGTGCTTTCGACGGTGGAACCGTTGATGTCGAGCGCAAAGAGCGAGGCGGGCAGGTTGATGCCTTTCTCGTACACCTTGTGCAGGGCGTTTCGATCGATGCGCTTGCCGCGCACCACGCCATTCATATCTGCAATAAGAAGGTCGACGAACTGGACCTCAGGATGTTCCTTAAGGAACGCGTTCGCTTCGTTAAGCTGAACGGCACGCGGGGGTACCGACATGATGCAACACCTTTTTGTTAAATATATCAATCATGCGACTGCATGGGTGTGAGTCAATCCGAAACGCACTTTACTGTCAAGCTGGCCCGATGATGCCCTGTAGTGGGGCGTGATGGCCATTTTTGGGGCGTTTCAAGGCCTTTCAGGGTGGTTCAACCGGCGTCTTTTCAGGGTGCTCAGTGGGGTGTGTTCAATTTTTTACAGAGCTATTGTGTAAAAAAATGAACAAGGCTAAGCTCGGTTCAAACCCATAACAGCAATAATACGGGTGTCTCATGTTTTGCCTGCCGACCATCGGCGTCAGCGCTTGTTCCAGCACCACCGGTCACGCTACCTCTGTCCTCGTTCGCGAGGCGGGCCTGCACATCATGCGGGTTACCAGGGTCAGCATGCCTGGCGGCGCGGCAACACGGCAGCATCTTTCCCCTGCGGCATCATCGTCGCTCAGTCTGTGTCATCAGGTCTTTCGCTCACTCAATACCCTGCACGATAGCGTACGCAGCCGTGCAATGCCCCTTGGCCGGTTTCGTGCACTGCACAAACCATGCTCCAGGTTTGTCGGGATCGTGCTATGCCGCGAGCTAGACAGTGCGGTTTTGGTGAGCAAGGGCGGGCGATTTTCTTTCTGTGGCGTGCAAAGTCGGGTGTCGGAGGTGTCGCACCCCTAGTAGCATCCACCCGAATATCTCGCCTTCTTCCAGGCCTTTGGTGAGGCTTGCAGGGAGAAGGCGGGGCAACGCTGAACCGGCTATAACCCTAGTTGGTTCTACAACCCTGAGGTCTCTATGAGTACCAAGTTAGACCAGCTCACGAGCTGGCTGAAAGAACGCAAAATCACCGAAGTCGAATGCCTGATCAGCGACCTGACCGGCATTGCCCGCGGCAAGATCTCGCCGACCAACAAGTTCCTCGACGAGAAGGGCATGCGCCTCCCCGAGAGCGTGCTGCTGCAGACCGTGACCGGCGACTACGTCGAGGACGACATCTATTACGACCTGCTGGATGAGGCGGACATCGACATGTTCTGCCGTCCGGACCCCAACGCTGTCTTCGTCGTGCCCTGGGCCATCGAGCCCACCGCCATGGTGATCCACGATACGTTCGACAAGCAGGGCAACCCCATCGAGCTGTCGCCGCGCAACATCCTCAAGAAGGTGTTGCAGATGTATGCCGACAAGGGTTGGAAGCCCATCGTCGCGCCGGAGATGGAGTTCTACCTGACCAAGCGCAACAGCGACCCGGACTTCCCGCTGGTGGCGCCTGTTGGCCGCTCCGGCCGCCCGGAAACCGGCCGTCAGAGTTTCTCTATCGACGCGGCCAACGAGTTCGACCCGCTGTTCGAAGACATGTACGACTGGTGCGAACTGCAAGGCCTGGATCTGGACACCCTGATCCACGAAGAAGGCCCGGCGCAGATGGAAATCAACTTCCGTCATGGCGATGCGCTGCACCTGGCCGACCAGATACTGGTGTTCAAGCGCACCATGCGTGAGGCCGCGCTCAAGCATGACGTGGCGGCCACCTTCATGGCCAAGCCGATCACTGACGAGCCGGGCAGCGCCATGCACATCCACCAGAGCGTGGTCGACATCAAAACCGGCAAGAACATCTTCTCCAACGAAGACGGGACGATGAGCGAGCTGTTCATGCATCACATCGGGGGGCTGCAGAAGTACATCCCCGAGCTGCTGCCGCTGTTCGCGCCGAACGTCAACTCGTTCCGCCGCTTCCTGCCCGATACCTCGGCGCCGGTGAACGTGGAATGGGGCGAGGAGAACCGTACCGTGGGCCTGCGCGTGCCTGAGGCGACTCCGCAGAACCGTCGCGTGGAAAACCGCCTGGCTGGCGCTGACGCCAACCCGTACCTGGTGCTGGCAGCCACTCTGCTGTGCGGCTACATGGGTATGGTCGGCGGGGTGAGACCCGGTGCACCGGTCAAGGGCCGTGGTTACGAGCGTCGCAACCTGCGCCTGCCGGTGACCATCGAGAGCGCCCTGGAGCGGATGGAAGCGTGCAAGGACGCCGAGAAATTCCTCGGCGAGAAGTTCATCCGTGGCTATGTCGCGGTCAAGCGTGCCGAGCACGAGAACTTCAAGCGCGTGATCAGCTCCTGGGAACGCGAGTTCCTCCTGCTGTCGGTGTAATCGGCTACCGGCCGCGCCTGGCGCGGCCGGTGCCACGAATTTCTGCGTAGCGCCGCTGGCGCTGCGTGTTAGCAAGGTGTTGGCAATGAACAAGCAAGCGAACAATCCCAAGACTGCCCAGTGGCAGGCCCTGAGCAAGGCCCACCACCTGGCGCCGTTCAGTGATTACAAGCAGCTGGCCGAAAATGGCCCGCGCATTATCACCGAGGCCAAGGGCGTGCATCTGTGGGACAGCGAGGGCAACAAGATCCTCGATGGCATGGCCGGCTTGTGGTGCGTGGCCGTCGGCTATGGTCGCGAGGAGCTGGTCGCCGCCGCCGCCAAGCAGATGCTGCAGCTGCCGTTCTACAACACCTTCTTCCAGACCGCGCACCCGCCGGTGCTTGAGTTGGCCCACGCCATTTCCCAGCTGGCGCCGGCTGGCATGAACCACGTGTTCTTCACCGGTTCGGGTTCGGAAGGCAATGACACCATGCTGCGTCTGGTGCGCCACTACTGGGCATGCAAAGGCCAGCCGAACAAGAAAATCATCATCGGCCGC
>NZ_PJLX01000016.1:0-127899 GCF_002843095.1 Pseudomonas sp. YY-1
GATCGCGAAAGCGGTCTGGGGTTTCTTCTTTAGGGCGCGGAAAACACGTCCAGGCCATCGCATAGGGGGCGGTCACCGCACCCTACGTAGCTTCGCGAGCAGAGCTCGCTCCTACGGGGCATCAGCGCTCACCTCGGATTTAAGAGTTTGCTCGCTATGGTCGTCTTGTTCTGATGAATCACAGGCCATCAATGCGCGACTTCCTTCTGAATGATCTCGATTGATAACTCCTGATCCTTGCGATCCAACCAGACGTGGCGAGCACTAAGGCATTCTCCTATGCGTCAATCGAGTCGTATCACCTTCCGCTCCACCTTCCGCATCAAGATCAGCGATCGCGAAAGCGACACACTGATCGGATACGCGGGCGATGTTTCCGAATGTGGGATGAAACTTCTGAGCGATACACCGGTGGAGCCCGGGAGTGAACTGAAGCTGCGCGTGCGCATGCGTGATCGCCAGGGGGAGATGCGCCAGGTGGATGTGGATATGGTCTGTCAGTGGTCGCAGGAGAATACCCGCACGGGCTTCTTCGAAGCCGGGCTGGCCTTGCAGGACGAGACAGCCGAGTACGTCCGGCTGATCGAAGGCATGCGTAAAGTGCGCAAGGAAAAGGCTTAGGCAGGAGGGATGGCAGGGCGATGAAGAATCGTCCTGACGCGCAATCTTCTTATGAGGTTGGGATGATGGATGCGAATAACGCATCCATCAGCGTGTTGAAACCTTTGCCAGTCAGCCCAGCGTACCGAGGATATTGACGCCAACTCGATCCGGGATCTCGTTCTGCGACAGCACATGCAGGCCGGGGCTGAATACCCGGGCATAGCGCGCCAGCAGCGGGCGTAGCTGCGGCATCACGGTAAGGATCGGTGGATGGCCATCCTTGCGCAGCTTCTCTTTGACCACCGGCATGGTGTTCTGCAACTGGTTGAGCAGGCTGGGTTCCACTGGGATGTTGTCGAGGCTTACCGGGCCGGCCTGCTGGGCGATGGCCAGGGCATTGAGCAGGGTGTTCTCAAGCGCGTTCTCAAGAATGAACACCGACAGCTCCTGGCGCTCACCGGCGATCATGCCAACGATGCTGCGGCGCAGCGCGTAGCGCACATCGGATGCCAGCAGTACCGGGTCCTTGGTCGACTCGCTGGCTTCCAGCAACGTGGTAGCGATGGTGACGATATCCTTGAGCGGCACTTGCTCTTGCAGCAACTGGCGGTAGACGCGGTGCTGCTGGGTGTAGCTGAGTTGGTTCTTCAGGCTCTCAGCCAGTTTCGGCGCCTGTACCTGCAGACGCTGCATCAGCTGGTCGACGTCGTCGTGCTTGAACACATCCGGTAGATGCTCACGGATCACCTTGTTCAGGTGCGTGGCGATGACGCTGGCACAGTCGATCACCTGGTAGCCAAGATTCAGCGCACGAGCCTTGTCCTCCGGCTGAATCCACACCACCTGCATGCGGTAGGCCGGGTCGACGCCGAGAATGCCGTCGATCTCGCCATAGAGCTCTGGCGAGGGGATAGCCATCATGCGATCGGCATGCAGCTCGGCGCTGTCGATCTTCTCGCCATTGATCTGGATGCTGTACTGCGATGCTTTCAGGCGCAGGCTGTCGCGGATATGCACTTCCGGCAGCAGGAAACCCAGGCTTTCCGACAAGGTCTGACGGACGCCGCGCACGCGTTGGGTCAGCGGCGCACCGGCGGCTTCGTTGACCAGACCGACCAATTTGTAGCCTAGCGACACGGATAGGCGCTCGACCAGCGGGATGTCCTCCCACACCATGTTCTGCGCACGTTCCTGCTCCATCGCCTTGCCCAATGCCTCGACCTGTTCGAGGCTGGCGGCTTCCTTGGGCGGGCCATTGCGCGAAATCATCCAGGCAATGAACGCCACCAGCGCGGCGAAGCTGATAAACGCCAGGTGCGGCATGCCGGGCACCAGCGCCAGGGTGAACAGAATGCCGGCCACGGTATAGAGCAGCGCTGGCTGGGCCAGCAACTGGCGGTGTACCTGGTCGGTAATCTCCGAGGATTCGTTGATCCGCGTGACGATGATCGCTGCTGCAGTGGACAGCAGCAGTGCCGGGATCTGCGCCACCAGGCCATCACCGATGGTCAGCAGGGCGTACTGCTGGAAGGCCTGGCCTGCGCCCAGGTCGTAGACGAACAGGCCGATGGCGAAGCCGCCGAACAGGTTGATCAACAGGATCAGAATGCCGGCGATAGCATCACCACGGACGAACTTCGAAGCGCCGTCCATGGCCCCGTAAAAGTCGGCTTCCTTGGCCACTTCGGCGCGGCGACGCTTGGCTTCGTGCTGCTCGATCAAGCCGGCGTTGAGGTCGGCATCGATGGCCATCTGCTTGCCCGGCAATGCATCGAGGGTGAAGCGTGCGGTTACCTCGGAGATTCGCTCGCCGCCCTTGGTGACGACGATGAAGTTGATGATCATCAGGATCACGAACACCACCAGGCCGACGATGAAGTTGCCGCCGATCACCACCTCGCCGAACGACTCGATCACCTTGCCCGCCGCGCCGGTGCCGGTATGGCCCTCGAGTAGTACCACGCGGGTCGAGGCGACGTTCAGGCACAGACGCAGCAACGTGGTGATCAGGATTACTGTGGGGAACAGGGAAAAATCCAGCGGACTCTTGGACGACACGCTGACCAACAGCACCAGGATGGCCATGGCGATGTTGAAGGTGAACAGGGCATCGAGCAGCACCGGTGGCAGCGGCAGGATGACCATGGCCAGGATCGACAGGATCAGCACCGGAATACCGATACGGCCGCTGCGGAAGGTGGGCGCGAGTTGCTGCAGTAGGTTCATGAATCAGCCCCTGTTGGCCAAGCTGTCGGGAATCGGGAGGTTGCTCGCCAGTTCTGGCTTGCTTCTGCGCCCCTGGCGCCAGGCCTTGAGCTGCAGGATGTAGGTCAGCACATGGGCCACGGCGGTATACAGCGGTGCCGGGATCTGCTGGTTGATCTGGGTGGTGAAGTAGATGGCGCGTGCCAGCGGTGGGATTTCCACCACCTCAAGCTCATGCTTCTTGGCCATCTGGCGCATGTAGAGCGCGGTTTCATCGACGCCCTTGGCCAACACGAAGGGAGCGGCGGCCTTCTTGGTGTCGTACTTGAGTGCCACGGCGTAGTGCGTCGGGTTGACGATGACCACGTCGGCGTTCTTGATAACCTTGCTGATCTGTCGTTGCAGCATCTGCCGTTGCAGCTGCTTGATGCGCGCCTTGACCTCGGGGCGACCCTCCTGGTTCTTGTGCTCCTCCTTGCGCTCCTGCTTGGTCATGCGCATCTTCTTGAGGAAGAAGTAGCGCTGCAGCGGGATGTCGATGAAGGAGAACACCACGAAGATCAGCATCAGGCACAGGGTCAGGTTGAAGGTCAGATTCAGGGCTGCCGAGATCGCCTCGAACACGCTGCTGCGCTGCAGGGCGATCAGGTCCGGCAGGGCCGCGCGTACCAGGACATAGCCGACACCGAGCAGCACCAGCACCTTGAGGATCGACTTGAGCAGTTCGCTCCAGTTCTGTGCGGAGAAGATCCGCCCCAGGCCAGTGATGGGATTGAGCTTGCTGAGTTTCGGCGCAAAGTTTTTCGCGGAAAACACCCAGCCGCCCGGTACCAACGACAGCGTCACCACCAGCACGGAGGTGAGCAGCAGAGGAGATAGCAGCTTGATGAACACCAGCATGTTGTAGCCAAGCAGGGTGTCCAGATCATCCAGGCCGATCTCGCTGTGGCCGAACTGGATATATGACAGGCGGAAGCTGTCATTGAGCCCTTCGAGGAACAGTCCGGCGCTGAACTTGAGAATGAACAGGGTGGCGATCAGCGAGATGGTGGTCGACAGATCCTTGGAGCGCGCAACCTGGCCGTCATCCTTGCTCTTTTTCAGTTTGTGCGCGGAGGCTTCTTCCGTTTTTTCCTGGCCGCTGTTCTGCTCAGACATTGCCGCCCTCGCGCAGAATCACGCCGATGCCGTTGAGCAACTCGCGGGTCAGGTGCAGGTAGCTGTCGGGCAGGTTGGGCAAGGTCAGATAGATGCACAGCAGGCCCATCAGAATGCTGATGGGAAAGCCCAGGGAGAACAGGTTCATCGCCGGTGAAATGCGGTTTAGCAGGCCGAAGCAGAATTGCACCAGGGTCAGGCAGAACACCACTGGCAGGGTCACCAGCACGGCCGCTGCCAGCACCCAGGAGAAGGCCTGGATGAAGCTCTGCGCGCCCATGTAATGCAGGCCGTTGCCGACCGGCCAGAACAGGAAGCTCTGATACAGCACGCTGACGGTGACCAGGTGGCCGTCGATGGCGAAGAACAGCAGCACCAGCAGAATGAAGTACAGCTGGTAGATGATCGAGGACGACGACACGCCATTCACCGGGTCGTTGTAGCGCGCCATGCTCATGCCCATCTGTGTCGACACCACTTCACCGACCAGCATGAAGATGGTGAAGACCAGTTGTAGGGTCAGCCCCAGCAGCACGCCGAAAGCGATCTGCTCCAGTGCTGTCATCAGCCCCTTCAGTGACAACGGGTCGATTTCGGGCATGTCCGGTAGGGCGGCGCCAAGGGCGATGGTCAGGGCCAGGGCGAGGAGAATACGCACGCGTATCGACACCGCCTTGTGATTGAACAGCGGCGCCATGCTGAGCAGGGCAACGATGCGGCAGAACGGCCACCAGTAAGCCTGCAGGCTGGTCAGATACTGGCTGGCATGCAGCACGGGTTCGGACATGCTTCAGCCCACCAGGTGACCGGCCTGCTTGAAGGTTTCGATGAACAGATCCCCCAATGTGCGCAGGATCCAGTGGCCGGCGAACAGCAGCATGGCCAGGGTGATCAGCAGGCGCGGGAGGAAGCTGAGCATCTGTTCGTTGATCTGCGTCGCTGCCTGGAAAATGCTCACCAGCAGGCCGCCGAGCAGGCTCGGTACCACCAGTACGCAGACGATGATGCCGGTGATGTAGACCGCATGAGCCACCAGCTCGGCGGCGTGTTCGGGCGTGAGCATCGCGAAGCCTCGCTAATAGGGCTGAATGCTGGTGGTGAGGGTGCCGACCAGCAGCGTCCAGCCATCGACCAGGACGAAGATCATCAATTTGAACGGCAGCGAGATCATCATCGGCGAGAGCATCATCATGCCCATCGCCATCAGTACGCTGGCCACCACCAGGTCGATCACCAGAAAGGGTACGAAGATCATGAAGCCGAGTTGAAAGGCGGTTTTCAGCTCGCTGAGCACGAAGGCTGGCAGCAGCAGGGAGAAGTCCAGTTGGGCCAGGTCCTCGGGCAGCTCTTCGCCGGCCAGGGCGACCAGGGTTTCCAGTGAGTTCTTGCTGGTCTGCGCCAGCATGAACTGGCTGATGATGCGTTTGCCTTCGCCCAGGCCCTGTTCGAGGCTGATCTGGTCGGCCTCGAAAGGCACATAGGCCTCGGTGTACATCTCTTGCCACACCGGGCGCATCACCAGCAGGGTCAGGCACAGGGCGATGCCGATCAGCACCGGGTTGGGCGGGCTTTGCTGCAGGCCGATGGCCTGGCGCAGGATGGCCAGGACGATGATGAAGCGGGTGAAGCAGGTCATCATCATCAACATCGCTGGCAGGAAGCCCAGCAGCGTCATGATCAGCAAGATCTGCAACTTGACGCTCAGGGTCTGGCCGTCTTCGCTGTCGTTGAAGTTGAACAGGGTTATGTCGCCGCCGGCCGCCTGGGCTAGCAACGGGCAGCACAGCGCCGCCAGCAGCAGGCCGGATTGCAGCAGACGGCGCAGCATCACACGCCCAGCCCGCTGAGGCCGCTGCCGGACAACTCGACGATGCGCAGGCCGTAGTTGCCGTTCATCACCACCACCTCGGCCTTGGCGAACAGCGCGCCGTTGACCTTCACGTCTAGCGGCTCGCCGGCCAGCTTGTCGAGGGCGATCACGCTGCCGGCATCGACGTCCATCAGCTCCTTGAGGGTGATCTCGGTGGAGGCTACTTCCAGGGTGACGTTGACCGGGATTTTGCCGAAGAAGCTCAGGTCCTGCTGCGGCAGGCTGGCCGGCGTTGGCTCCGGAGCAGAGTCGCTGACGGTCTCATCGAGATTGAGGCCGGCGTCGTTGATCAGACTGTCGAAATCGTTATCGGAAATGGGGCTGCTCATGGGGTCTTCACGCTCTCAAGAGAAGTCAGGAACAAGGAGCCGTCGTCTTCGAAGATGGCGCCGCGAAACAGCTTCTGCTGGTTGATCTGTACATCGCAGCGCTCCAGCAGGCGCATCGGCAGGATGTCGCCGGGACGCAGGGCAAGCACTTGCGACAGAGGCATTTGCAGGCTGGCTACCACGCAGTCCAGGCGCACTGGTAACTGGCGAATCTGGTTGAGCGAGTTGCCGCCCTGAGTCATCGGTGCCGGGGACGTAAGGCGACTGGTCAGCTCATCCGCCAGCTGCGTATCCAAGTAGATGAAGATCGATGCCTGGCTGCCGGTGATATGGCTGGTGAAGTGGAACTCCGCCACGTACTCCCAAGCTGCCTCTTCATAAGTGTTGTCGTAAGGCTCGAGCTTGCCGAAGGTCTGGCCGGCGAGAATCGAGCGGGCGAACAACTGGGTCACGTCCAGACCCAGACGCGTGCGCATGCGTTGCTCAGAGGTACTCACTGGCGGCGCTTCATGGTTGGGCAGACAAGTGCCGCCGTAGTAACACTCCAGCGCTTCGGTGAGCAGGGCGCGGTCCATGGCGAAACCGACCTTGCCCAGCGTCGAGCGATAGAGGCACTCGGCATCTTTATTCACCTGTTCGTGAACATCGACTCGCAGCAGTTCAAGATTGATCCGATAGTTACGTAGAAAGTAGTCACTGATAATTCGCGGGTACTTACTGGAGAGCTCGCGAATATAGTGGGGAATCTTGTGGTAATGCCGGCCAAGTTTCTGCGGTTTCAACCGGGTCAGACTGTCGGCGGGCACGCCATGAAGGACTTTTTTAATCCCGGTCATGTTGTGGGCTGTATTCCTGGTTGTAACTGCGCGTGCACCATCAAGTGCATTCGATGGGCGTGCAGAGGACGTTTTGATATGCCGGCGGGCTTTGGCAGCAGTGCCTTGGCCATGGCGTCGAATTCATCCGGGAAAAGCGCGCAGGCCCGTGATGACTAGGAGAAGTCTAGGCCGAGGGAGGGCGAGAAATTAAATCAATAGATATCAAATGCTGTTTTTTGATAGCGGCTTGCCGGTGTTGATAGGAAATAACAACAAGTAATTCGGTGGATTTCTGTGCGCTTGTTAACGTTCGCGCTGTGATCCGTTGCGCGTATATAGGGAGTGCAGACAAGTACTGCCTAAGTTGACCAATACAAGCGACGGAAAGTTTCGAAAGATTAAGGGGCCAAGTGAAAAAATCTGCCATCTACTTGGCAGTTTTAGACGCAGGGTCGAATGCCGCCGCCGGGCTCATGAAAGACATCGGGTGATTTACCTTGAAGCATTCAACTCAAACGGTAAGTTACGCCTGCGACGAGTTGTTCAATGAACAACTGGGGCAGCAACATATAGTCGTGATCGGTCAGGCCGATGCGGCCAGCGAGCGCCTGTTGACCGGTGGTCTGCTGCGCCAGGGTTTTCAGGTACGCCGCTTCGCCAGCTGTCTCGAACTGGACCCGCGGGCACTGGAAAGCGCCAGCCTGGTGCTGGTGTTCGTCAGCAGTCTGGCGGGCAACACCCTTTATGCACAGGTAGGCGCCATCCTGCGTCAGGTTGGCCGCGTCGGTGTAGTGCCAGTCGTGGAATATGCTGACCAGGAGAAGGCTGCCGCGTTGCTTGAACTCGGCTGTGTCGACTATCTCCTGGCACCGTTCAGCGAAGCCCAGCTCAGTGCGCTGCTGCGCCGTCAGGAATCGGCCAGCGCTGGCGAAGAAGGATTCGTTTCCTGCTCGCAGGCTGGTCGCCGTTTGCTGGCCATGGCCCAGCGTGTGGCCATGACTCGCGCGCCCATTCTGATCACCGGCGAGACCGGCACCGGCAAGGAGCTGATGGCGCGCTACATTCACCGCTTTTCCGCGCAGGATGATGCGCCCTTCATTGCCGTGAACTGCGCGGCAATCCCCGAGCAGATGCTCGAATCCATTCTCTTCGGTCACGAAAAGGGTGCCTTCACCGGCGCCGTGAGTGCTCAGCCCGGCAAGTTCGAGTTGGCCAATGGCGGCACGCTGTTGCTCGACGAGATCGGTGAGCTGCCGCTGGGCCTGCAGGCCAAGCTGTTGCGCGTGTTGCAGGAGCAGCGCGTCGAGCGTCTGGGCGGGCGCCGTGAAATCGCCCTGGATGTGCGCATCATCGCCGCCACCAACCGTGATCTGCAGCAGGAAGTGGCCGAGGGCCGTTTCCGCGCCGACCTGATGTTCCGTCTCGATGTCCTGCCGCTGCATATCAGCCCGCTGCGTGAGCGCAAGGAAGACGTGCTGGCCTTGGCGCGTCGCTTCATCCGCCAGTATGCGCCGCAGGACGCGCGCCACGAACTGCTCACCGAAGATGCCTGTCGCGCGCTGCTGGCGCATGACTGGCCGGGCAATGTGCGCGAGCTGGAGAACTGCCTGCAGCGCGCGCTGATTCTGCGCAATGGTCTGTATATCCAGGCTCAGGACCTGGGCCTCAGCGTCCCCGAGAGCAGCGCGGCAGAGCAGGCGCCACGTCTGCAGCCGCAGGCGCTCGAGGGCGGCAAGGCAGCCTTGCGCGCGAGCGGCAAATGGGCCGAGTACCAGCATGTAATCGACACCATCCGCCGTTTCGGCGGGCACAAGACCAAGGCCGCCGAAAGCCTTGGCATGACACCGCGCGCACTGCGCTATCGCCTCAACGCCATGCGCGAGCAGGGCGTTCAGATTCCCGTCTAGGAGAAGCAAAGGATGAATTCGATTAGCCAGGTGCAGCAGGACCTGCTGGGCCGCATGGAGCAACTGAAAAGTCTCAGCGAAGCGACGCCGATCAAGCCCGCACAGGCATTCGCCGTGCAGCCTGGCGAGCCTGGGTTTGCTGCGGCTTTCGACAGTGCGGTGCGCGCAGTGGACGCGCAGCAGCATCGTTCCGGGGAGCTGATGGCTGCGGTGGACAGCGGGCAGAGCGACGACCTGGTAGGGGCGATGATCGAGAGCCAGAAAGCCAGTGTGTCGTTCAGCGCGTTGATGCAGGTGCGCAACAAGCTATCCAGCGCTTTCGACGACATCATGAAGATGCCGCTGTAAGCGGATTGAGGGCTGACGCGTGCTGCAGACCATAAGAAGCAAGCTGCCTGAACAGGGGCTGAAACTCGATCCACGCATGACCCTGATCGGCCTCGCGCTGATCGCCGCCTTGCTGGCGGTTGGTGTGGTGTTCTACCTCTGGCGCGACCAGGGCTCGTTCCGCCCACTGTATGGCAGCGGCGAGGCCTATCCGGCCGCCGAAGTGATGCAGGTGCTCGACGGTGATGCGATCAGCTACCGCCTGCATCCGCAGAGCGGTCAGGTGCTGGTCCGCGAGGACCAGCTTGGCCGTGCGCGCATGTTGCTGGCGGCCAAGGGCGTGCAGGTCAAGGTACCGGCTGGCTATGAGCTGTTCGACAAGGATGAGCCGCTGGGCACCAGCCAGTTCGTCCAGGATGTGCGCCTCAAACGCAGCCTGGAGGGTGAGCTGGCGCGTACGGTGATGGCGCTCAAGGGCGTGGAGGGTGCGCGGGTACACCTGGCGCTGCAGGAGAGCAGCTCCTTCGTGGTCGGCAAGCGTGAGCCGGGCAAGGCTTCGGTGATGCTGCAGCTGGCGCCTGGCTACAAGCTGGCGCCGGAACAGGTCAGCGCCATCGTCAATCTGGTGGCTGGCAGCGTGCCGCAGCTCGATGCCGGCAATGTCCAGGTGGTCGACCAGTACGGCGCACTGCTGTCACGGGGCATCGACACGCTGGGTGGCCCGGTGCAGAACTGGCAGGTAGTCGACGACTACCAGAGCAAGGCCGTGGCCAACGCCGAGGCGGTGCTGGCGCCAGTGCTCGGTGGTGGTAACTATCGCATCAGCGTGTCGGCTGACATCGACTTCAGTCAGAAGGAAGAGACTTTCCAGTCCTACGGCGAGACGCCGCGCTTGCGCAATGAAGTGCTGCGCGACGAAAGCGTGCTCGACCAGCTGGCTCTCGGCGTCCCTGGCTCGCTGGCTAATCGGCCGCCGCAGCCTGCGCCGGAGCCGCCTGCCGATCAGGCGCAGGCGGGGGCTCAGACCGAAAATGGCAACCAGGCAGCGACCTCGCTGCGCAAGGAATCCAATCGTCAGCTGGATTACGACCAGAGCGTCACTCACGTCAAACACGCGCCCTTCAGCCTGCGTCAGCAGAGCATCGCCGTGGTGCTCAACGCCGCCGTGGCGCCAGAGGGTGGCTGGACGCCAGAGGCGCGCGAGGAGCTTGCGGCGATGGTCAAGAGTGCCGTGGGCTTCAATCAGGCGCGCGGCGACCTGCTGACGCTGAGCGTCTTCCCCTTCACCGATGCCGGTATCGGCGGTGCCGGCGACGAGCTGCTGCCCTGGTGGGAAAACGCCAAGGTGCACGACCTGGCCAAGCTCGGCGTGTTCGCCCTGATCAGCCTGCTGCTGTTGCTGATGGTGGTGCGCCCTGCAGTGCGCAGCCTGAGCCAGCGCAGCCAGCCTGGTGCGCCTGTGGCGGTCGAGGGCGACGACCAGCTGGCGCTGCACGCTGAGCGCGCAGCCGAGCGCCTGTTGGCACGCGTTGGCGACGATACGCCAGGTGCAACCGTGCTCGGCGAACTCAACCCTTTGTCGGAGATTCGCCTGCCGGCGCCCGGCTCGGGTCTGGAGCTACAGATCGAGCACCTGCAGATGCTGGCCAAGAACGATCCCGAGCGTGTCTCGGAAGTCATCAAACAGTGGATAGGGCGTAATGAACGAGACCTCAACCCAGCCTGACGGCCGCGGCGGCTCCACCGCCAAGGAAATGCGCCTGCGCGTGCAGAAGCGCTCGCTGAGTACCTCCGAGCAGGCCGCCATTCTCATGCTGAGCATGGGTGACGAGATTTCTGCCGGCGTGCTCAGGCATTTCTCACGCGAGGAGATCGTCAGCATCAGCCAGGCGATGGCACGCCTGTCCAACGTCAAGCAACCGATGGTTTCCGACGTCATCGGCCGCTTCTTCGAGGACTACAAGGAGCAGAGCAGCATCAAGGGCGCCTCGCGTGGCTACCTCGACGGCATGCTCAGCAAGGCGTTGGGCAGCGAAATCACCCGCTCGCTGCTCGACAGCATCTATGGCGAGGAGATCCGCGCCAAGATGGCCAAGATGGAGTGGCTCGACCCCAAGCAGTTCGCTGCGCTGATCGCCAAGGAGCACGCGCAGATGCAGGCGGTGTTCCTCGCCTTTCTACCGCCCGGCATGGCCAGCGAGGTGCTCGAATGCATGCCCAAGGAGCGTCAGGACGAGCTGCTGTATCGCATCGCCAACCTCAACGAGGTCAACAGCGACGTCATCGCCGAGCTGGAGCAGCTGATCGAGCGCAGCCTGGCGGTGCTTAGCACCCAGGGTTCGCAGGTGCGCGGGGTCAAGCAGGCGGCGGACATCATGAACCGCTTCAAGGGTGATCGCGGGCAGATGTTCGAGCTGTTGCGCGCCCATGACGATCAACTGGTCGAGCGCATCGAGGATGAAATGTACGACTTCTTCATCCTCTCGCGGCAGAACCAGGACGTGCTACAGGCGTTGCTCGAAGCCGTGCCGCTGGAAGAGTGGGTGGTCGCCCTCAAGGGTGCCGAGCCCGAGCTGGTGCGCGCCATCACCGGTGCCATGCCCAAGCGTCAGGCCCAGCAGATGGAGTCGATCAACCGGCGCCAGGGCCCGGTGCCCTTGAGCCGCGTCGAGCAGGTGCGCAAGGACATCATGGCGGTGGTGCGCGAAATGTCGGCCAGTGGCGAGCTGCAGGTGCAGTTGTTCCGCGAACAGACGGTGGAATGAGATGACGGTCAAGGTGATCAGCGGCGACGCCCGCCCGTGGCGCGCCTATCGTTTTCCCCCGCGCAGCAGCCAACCAGCAATGGATTGGAGCGGCGATGCCGCTGGCCTGCAGCGGGCCATGGCCGACGGCTTTCAGCAGGGCATCGAGAAGGGCTATCAGGACGGCTTGCAGCAGGGCGAGGAGGCCGGGCGTCAGGCTGGCTTCGAGCAGGGCCGCGACGAAGGGCTGAAGCTCGGGCGAGACGAGGGTCGCAATGAGGGACGCCGTGAGTTCGAGCTGGCCGCGCAGCCGCTGCAGCAGATCAGCGAGAAGGTCGAGCAGTACCTTGGCGAGCTGGAGCACAAGCGTCGTCAGGAATTGCTGGAGCTGGTGAAGAAGGTTTCGCAGCAGGTGATCCGCTGCGAACTCACGCTGCACCCGACCCAGTTGCTGGCACTGGTCGAGGAGGCGCTGACCAGCATGCCGGGCGAGCCCGAAGACGTGCAGGTATTGCTCAGCCCTGAAGAATACGCGCGGATCAAGGCGCTGGCGCCGGAGCGTGCGGCGAACTGGAAGTTGGTGGCTGACGAGCGTCTGGCTCTGGGCGAGTGCCGCGTGGTCACGCCGCAGGCCGAGGCCGACATCGGTTGCCAGCAGCGCCTGGATGCCTGCATCGACACCCTGGCCGAACACCTGCATCTGACTGAGGCCTGAGCGAATGCTCGATTACAAGCTCGACGAAGCGCTGCGCTCGCTCGATGGCGTGCAACTAGCCAAGGTCGCCGGGCGTCTGGTGCGGGTCTCGGGCATGCTGCTGGAGAGCCTCGGCTGCCAGCGCAGTACCGGTCAGCGCTGTCGCGTCGAGCAGGCCGACGGTAGCCTGCTGGACGCCCAGGTGGTCGGCTTCAACCGCGATATCACCTACCTGATGCCGTTCAAGAAGCCGGTCGGCCTGGCCGCTGGCTCGCGGGTATTCCCGGCCAAGGACGAAGCGCTGCTGCAGATCGACGAGTCCTGGCTCGGGCGCGTGGTCAACGGACTCGGCGAGCCGCTGGATGAGCGCGGCAAGCTCAGCGGGCGCGACCCATTGCCGATCGAACTGCCCAGGGTCAACCCGCTCCGCCGTCGTCCGGTTGAGGCCGCGCTGGATGTTGGCGTGCGCGCCATCAATGGCCTGCTGACCCTAGGCAAAGGGCAGCGCGTCGGCCTGTTTGCCGGCTCTGGGGTGGGCAAGAGCGTGCTGCTGGGGATGATCACCCGGCAGACCAAGGCCGACGTGGTGGTGGTCGGGCTGATCGGTGAGCGCGGGCGTGAGGTGCAGGAATTCATCCTGCATTCCCTCGGCGAAGAGGGACTGCGCAAGGCCGTGGTGGTGGTGGCACCGGCCAACGAATCACCGCTGATGCGTCTGAAGGCCACCGAGCTGTGCCACAGCATCGCCGCCTATTTTCGCGATCAGGGCCAAGACGTGCTGCTGCTGGTCGACTCGCTGACCCGCTACGCCATGGCCCAGCGCGAGATCGCCCTGGCCCTCGGCGAACCGCCGGCGACCAAGGGTTATCCGCCGTCGGTATTCGGCATGCTGCCGGAGCTGGTGGAGAGCGCCGGCAACGGTGAGAGCGGCAGTGGCAGCCTCAGTGCCATCTACACCGTGCTGGCCGAAGGCGACGACCATCAGGACCCGATCGTCGATTGCGCGCGGGCGATTCTCGACGGCCATATCGTGCTGTCACGGCGCCTGGCCGATGTCGGCCACTACCCGGCCATCGACATTTCCGCGTCGGTCAGCCGTTGCATGAGCCAGGTCGGTGAGGCGGCACATCTGGCGGCCGGGCGACAGTTCAAGGAGTTCTACAGCACCTTCGAGAAGATCAAGGAGCTGATCCCGCTCGGCGGCTACACGCCGGGCATGGATGCCAAGACCGACCGCGCCGTGCAGCTGGCGCCCAGTCTCGAACGCTTCCTGCGTCAGGAGGTCGGCAGCGGCGCCGAGCTCGGCGCCAGCATCGCCACCTTGCAGAGCATCATCAAATGAAAGAACAGCTGGAAGTGCTTGGCCGTCTGGCCAGCCTGCGTGGCAACCGCGTGCAGCAGATGCTTGGGCGGGTCAGCTATCAGCAGAACCTGTGTCAGCGTTATCGCAACAACATCACCGGGCTCAGTCGCTTGTGCGGGTTCAGCGTACCGATGACCACGCCGCTGCAGCGAGACAACCAGCAGCGCTACAAGGCGACGCTGTACAAGATGGTCGAACTGCAGCGCCGCGAGCTGGCGCTGGCCGAGGAGAACCTGACGCGCATTCAGGGCGAGCTGCTGGCGGCGATGCGCAGCGAGAAGGTCATCACCCAGTTTCTCGAGGGCAAGATGGGCGAGTGGCAGGATCTGCTTGCCCGTCAGGAGCAGAAGATCCAGGATGGCCTGGCCGCGCAGGCCTGGTGGCGAGCCCAGGTCGGTTAATTTTGCACGACGCGTTTAAGTTCTTGCCGCGCCCGGTCGCTCTTAGGCCATAACACCACGCGAGTTGGATTCGAATCATGGAAATAAGCAGGCATCTCAAGCCCAGCCTTAGCCCGGCCAGCGACGCTCCGGCACAGGTACAGAACGCCCGTGCGCAGTCGAGCGGCAATGCTCGTGCGAGTGTCAGCCAGGAGCCGAGTCTGGAGCAGCTGCAAGACGCCTTGCGCAGCCTCCCCGAAGTCGACCTGGACAAGGTTGCCCAGCTCAAGGCGGCGCTGGCCCGCGGCGAACTGAGCAGCGATCCGGCCGCGCTGGCCGGCAGCATGCTGACCTATCACAGCGGTAGCGATGCGTGACCACCGCGCGTGAGCAACAGCTGCTGCTGGTCGTCGAGCAGGACCTGGAGCGGGACTGCGCCGACTACCTGGTTCTGCGCGGGTTGATGCAGGAGCTGTATCAGCAGTTGCTCAAGCGCGACAGCCAGCAGATCGATCTGCTCAACGAGCAGATCCTGCCGCTGGTCGATCAGGCCAAGGCCCGCGCCGAACGCCGCAGCAAGGTACTGACTGCCTTCGCGCTGGGCAGCGGTCATAGCGCGATGCAGAAGCTGCTGGCGCGTTATCCACAGAGCCAGCGCAACCACCTTGCTCACACCTGGGAGCAGCTCGGCCAACTGGCCGGCCAGTGCAAACGTCTGAACGAGCGTAACGGCAAGCTGCTGGCCATGCATCACGAGATTCTCGAACAGCTGCTCGGCGAGCCGGGCTCGGCGCAGTTGTACGCGCCTCAGCCGTATTGAGTTGCGGCTAACGCCCCTCCCACACGGGCGATTGCCAGCATCTGAGTCGAGGGCTGCACTGTGGGAGGCGCTTCAGCGGCGACTGCCTTCGTGTGCAAAAAGCGACTATCGCGCCGTGCTAGACTCGCGCGCTTCCGATCTGTAGTGACTTCTTGCCGTGCCTCACGCCGCTCTCGCCCATCCGCCGCGCTGGCTCACCAATGCCCAGTTGCATCCGCAGCCTTGTGCCGGTGTGCGCGACTGGCTGTTCAACGAGGATTCACTGACCCGGCGCCTGACCGCGCTATCCGACGAGGGTTTCTCGGTGACGCCGCTGCAGGAGGGTTGGCAGCGCCTGCGCAGTGACGAATGTGCACTGCTCGGCGTGGCCGATGGCAGCCAGGGTTGGGTGCGCGAGGTGTACCTGCGTGGCCACGGGCAAGCCTGGGTATTCGCCCGCAGTGTCGCCGCGCGCAGTGCGTTGGAAGGTTCCGGCTTGAATCTGGCCGAGCTGGGTAGTCGCTCGCTGGGCGAGCTGCTGTTCAGTGACCGGGCCTTTGATCGGGGCGAGTTGCAAGCCTGCCGTTATCCAGCGGCCTGGCTGCCGCAGGAGGTGCGCGAAGAGCGCCTGTGGGCACGGCGCTCGTGCTTCAGCCGGGGGCCGTTGGGGGTGCTGGTAGCAGAGGTGTTCCTGCCGGACTTCTGGCGGGCGGCGGGCATCGAGGCCTAGCGTTCGCATTAGCATTGTCTACTCAGGCTAATCCCTGTTGTTTGTCAGGCACATGGCGTACTGCTTCGCGAGTACGCCCTACACGCTGCATGGATGCAGGAGGTAAAGCGACGCAGGAAGCCAAAGCCGAGTAGGCTCTACGCGTTGAACCGCTTGTCGCGGTGAGCATCGCCGCTAAAGCGCCTCCCACACACGCTTCCTCGTATAATCCGCGCAACCTGCACGGAGACGCCTCGATGTACACCCGCCTGCTGCAATCGACCACCCGCCTGCACCCGCGCGCCTGGGATTTCATTCAGTTGATGCGCCTGGACAAGCCCATCGGCATTTATCTGCTGCTGTGGCCGACCTTGTGGGCGCTGTGGGTGGCGGCCGAAGGCGTGCCGAGCGCGAAGAACCTGTTCATTTTCGTCGTCGGCGTGATCCTGATGCGCGCCGCCGGCTGCGTGATCAACGACTACGCCGACCGCAACTTCGACGGCCACGTCAGCCGTACCAAAGCGCGACCGCTGGCTAGCGGTAGGGTCAAGCCGCGCGAGGCGCTGGTGCTGTTCGCCGTGCTGGTGGCGCTGAGCTTCATGCTGGTGTTGTTCACCAATGCCACCACCATCTGGCTGTCATTCGGCGGCCTCGCCTTGGCGGCCTGCTACCCCTTCATGAAGCGCTACACCTTCTACCCGCAGGTGGTGCTCGGCGCGGCCTTCTCCTGGGGCATGCCGATGGCCTTCACCGCCGAGACCGGCAGCCTGCCGCCGGAGGCCTGGCTGCTGTACATCGCCAACCTGCTGTGGACCGTGGCCTACGACACCTACTACGCCATGGCCGACCGTGAGGACGACCTGAAGATTGGGGTGAAATCCACGGCCATTCTGTTCGGTGACGCCGACCGGCTGATCATCGCCATCCTGCAGGGGCTGGCGCTGCTCTGCCTGCTGCTGGCTGGCGCGCGCTTCGAGCTGGGCCTGTACTTCCACCTCGGTCTGCTGGTGGCCGCCGCCTGCTTCGCCTGGGAGTTCCACGTGACCCGCCGTCGCGAGCCGTTGGTGTGCTTCAACGCCTTCCTGCACAACCACTGGGCGGGGCTGGCGATCTTCATCGGGATCGTGCTGGATTACGCGTTGCGTTAAGTGCTGCCGCGCATCTGTCATATCGTTGCAATAATTTCGTTATCTAATGCGGCGCAGACAGAGAACGAATAGAGGCTAAGGCCCCATGGTTGGCAAGAATATCCTGATCGTCGATGACGAAGCACCGATCCGCGAAATGATTGCGGTGGCCCTGGAGATGGCCGGTTACGAGTGCCTGGAGGCGGAAAATACCCAGCAGGCCCACGCCGTGATCGTCGACCGCAAACCCGATCTGATCCTGCTCGACTGGATGCTACCCGGCACCAGTGGCATCGAGTTGGCGCGCCGGCTCAAGCGCGATGAGCTGACCAGCGATATCCCGATCATCATGCTCACCGCCAAGGGCGAAGAGGACAACAAGATCCAGGGGCTGGAAGTCGGTGCCGACGACTACATCACCAAGCCGTTCTCGCCGCGTGAACTGGTGGCCCGCCTCAAGGCCGTGCTGCGCCGTGCCGGCCCAAGTGATGGCGAGGCGCCGATCGAAGTTGGCGGCCTGTTGCTCGACCCGATCAGCCACCGGGTGACCATCGACGGCAAACCTGCCGAGATGGGCCCGACCGAATACCGTCTGCTGCAGTTCTTCATGACCCATCAGGAGCGCGCCTACACCCGTGGTCAACTGCTCGATCAGGTCTGGGGCGGCAACGTCTACGTCGAGGAACGCACCGTCGACGTGCATATTCGTCGCCTGCGCAAGGCGCTCGGTGATGCCTACGAAAACCTGGTACAAACCGTGCGTGGGACTGGGTATCGTTTCTCCACCAAAGGTTGATCGCTGACGCGGTGCTTCTGCGCACTCGCTCTTCTGACAAGGATGCGCTCCATCGTGAATCAAGACTGGCGTGGCGCCGTGGTGCGTCGGCTGTTGCTGTTGATCGGTGCCTGCCTGCTGCTGGGCTTCATCACCGGCCAGTACGCCTGGGTGTTGGCCTGCGGTCTGGCCATTCATCTGGGCTGGACCCTCAGCCAGTTGCTGCGCCTGCACAAATGGCTGCGCGAGCACAAACCCGACGAACCGCCGCCGGATGGCTACGGCCTGTGGGGCGAGGTGTTCGACAGCATCTATCACCTGCAGCGCCGCAACCAGAAGGCTCGCGGCCGCCTGCAGGCAGTGATCGATCGTGTGCAGGAGTCCACTGCGGCGCTCAAGGACGCCGTGGTGATGCTCGACAGCCAGGGCAACCTGGAGTGGTGGAACCGCGCCGCCGAGACCCTGCTGGGTCTCAAGACGCCGCAGGACAGCGGCCAGCAACTGGCCAACCTGGTGCGCGACCCGCGTTTCAAGGAGTACTTCGAGCGCGGCAATTACGCCGATGCGTTGGAGATTCCTTCACCGATCAATGATCGCCGCCGCTTGCAGTTCCATATCACCCGCTACGGTAATCGCGAGCACCTGCTGCTGGTGCGTGATGTCACCCGCCTGTATCAGCTGGAACAGATGCGCAAGGACTTCGTCGCCAACGTCTCCCACGAGCTGCGCACGCCGCTGACGGTGATCGCCGGTTATCTGGAAACGCTTCTGGACAACGTCGAGGCGATCAATCCGCGCTGGTTACGCGCATTGCAGCAGATGCAGCAACAGGGCGCGCGCATGCAGACCCTGCTCAACGATCTGCTCCTGCTCGCCAAGCTGGAAGCCACCGACTACCCGTCGGACAATCAGCCCGTGGCGGCCGACCTGATGCTGCTCTCGATCAAGAACGATGCCCAGGCATTGTCTGGTGAGCACCAGCATCGCATTACCCTGGAGGCCGATCCGCACCTGAAGCTCAAAGGCAGTGAGGCAGAGCTGCGTAGCGCCTTCTCCAACCTGGTGTTCAACGCCGTGAAGTACACTCCGGCCGGTGGCGATATTCGCATTCGCTGGTGGGGTGACGAGCAGGGTGCGCACTTGGCGGTCAGCGACACCGGCATGGGCATCGAGGCCAAGCATTTGCCACGCCTGACCGAGCGTTTCTATCGGGTCGACTCCAGCCGTGCCAGCAATACCGGTGGCACTGGTTTAGGCCTGGCCATCGTCAAGCACGTGCTGTTGCGTCATCGGGGCAATCTGGAGATCAGCAGCGTTCTCGGCAAGGGCAGCACCTTTACCTGCCATTTCGCCCCGGCGCAGGTAGTGCAGCGCACGCGCTGAGTGCTTGCATTCGGCGCGGCGAAGCTCCAACCTCTAGCGATCTTTGGCCAATCCGAACCTTCATGGACCCCTCCACGAGTCTCCCCGCTTCTGCCTACTTCGCCGATTTCGGCCTCATGCTGTTCGCCCTGTTTCTGGTTCTGCTCAACGGCTTTTTCGTCGCCGCGGAGTTCGCCATCGTGCGTCTGCGCGCGACCAAGGTCGATGCCCTGGCCGAAGCCCATGGCTGGCGCGGACATATTCTGCGCACCGTACACAACCAGATGGACGCCTACCTCTCGGCCTGTCAGCTGGGGATCACCCTGGCGTCGCTGGGCCTTGGCTGGGTCGGTGAGCCGGCCTTCGCCGAGCTGCTGACGCCGCTGCTGGTAGCCGTTGGCGTGGAGTCACCCAAGCTGATTCACGGCATCGCCTTCTTCACCGCGTTCTCGATCATTTCCTACCTGCACATCGTCATCGGCGAGCTGGCGCCCAAGTCCTGGGCGATTCGTAAACCGGAACTGCTGTCGTTGTGGACGGCCGCGCCGCTGTACGCCTTCTATTGGCTGATGTACCCGGCGATCTTCGTGCTCAACGCCAGCGCCAACGCCATTCTGCGTATCGCCGGGCAGGGCGAGCCGGGGCCGCACCACGAGCATCACTACAGCCGTGAAGAGCTCAAGCTGATCCTGCATTCCAGCCGTGCCACCAGCGACAACGACCAGGATTTGCGCGTGCTGGCTTCGGCGGTCGAGCTGGGCGAGCTGGAGGTGGTGGACTGGGCCAACTCGCGTGAAGACCTGATCTTCCTCGAGCTCAATGCCAGCCTGGATCAGGTGTTCACCACCTTCCGCCGCCACAAGTACAGCCGCTACCCGATCTTCGACGAGAGCAAGGGCGAGTTCGTCGGCGTGCTGCATATCAAGGACCTGCTGCTGCACCTGTCACTGCTGGAGATGTTGCCGTCGGCGCTCAAGCTGGCGGATCTGATGCACCCGCTCGAGCGCGTCAGCCGGCACATGCCGCTGTCGCAATTGCTCGAGCAGTTCCGCCAGGGCGGCGCGCACTTCGCCCTGGTCGAAGAGGCCGACGGCAAGGTGATCGGCTACCTGACCATGGAGGACGTGCTCGAAGCACTGGTCGGCGATATTCAGGACGAACACCGCAAGGCCGAGCGCGGCATTCTTGCCTACCAGCCGGGCAAGCTGCTGGTGCGTGGCGACACGCCGCTGGCCAAGGTCGAGCGCCTGCTCGGCGTCGACCTCGACCATATCGAGGCCGAGACCCTCGCCGGCTTGATCTACGAGACGCTCAAGCGCATGCCTGATGAAGAGGAAGTGCTGGAAACCGATGGCCTGCGCATCATCGTCAAGAAGATGAAGGGGCCCAAGGTGGTCCTCGCCAAGGTGGTCAAGCTGGACTGAGTCCGCAAGGCGCCAACTGAAGGCGCCTCTCTCGGCGAAGGGGGTCAAAACGGGCTGTCTATCCGGTCAACATTTCTCCCTCCGATCCAGGCCTGTTCAGGGCTTGTTCAGTTTCGAGACCGCTCGTCAGGTTTGGCGAATGACTCCCTGCATCGCAAGTCTAGGTACTTGCGTCCCACCTCCCGGTGGGCGGCGTTATCCACTCATTGCCAAGGAAATCGTCATGCAGCTGTCCAGCATAACCCCCAAAGCAACACTCGCCCTGTGCCTGGCGGGCGCCTCGCAGGCCTATGCAGACTCGGTCACCGACCCAATCTCGACCTTCGGTGTCATCGCTTCGCACAACCAGTACAAGCTCACCGTGGACGATGAAAGCGACAAGGAGCGCCTCAACCAGGGCGGCCTGTTCTACCACTTCGGTAACAAGCTGACCGGGCAGGAGGGCTTCATCTACCAGGCGGGGATCGAAGGCCAATACCGTGACAAGGACGATGTGGAATACAAGTCCGCACGCGCCGACATCGACCTTGGTCTGCGTGCCGCGTTGAGCACCAACAATTACGTCGACGTGATCGTCGGTGGCGGCTACGACTGGGGCCGTATCGAGCAGAACAACGTCGGCCCGCTCGACAGTAACGTCAAGCTGACCAGCAAGTCGCCCTTCGCCAAGGCCGGCCTCGGCTACAACTACCTGACGCCGGACTACACCCTGCGCCTGGAAGTGGGTGCGCGTTATTCCATCAACTCCGAAGCGCGTCTGAAGGTCGATGGCGACAGCGACTCCGTGGACCTCAAGGACAAGGTCAATCCTTACGGCGAGCTGACCGTGCTGTGGAACAAGGGCATCAATAGCCTGCCGATCAGCACCAGCCTCTACTACACCCAGACCCGCTATGAGCTCGACAGCAATAGTGCTGTTGCCGAGCGCAGCAAGCTCAAGCAGGAGCAAGTCGGCCTGCGCGTAGGCCTGGCGTTCTAAGCGCCTCCTGGACCGCCTGGCCTGCCAGGCGGTCCACCCTGATTGCCGCATTGCATCTTTCCCCTAACCTCCGAATGGCTGACTGAACCTCATCTGGCCAGCGCGTACCTGATCCAGTAGGGTGTCATCCCGCTATCTGGGGCGGCGGCCGGTGGGTCGTCGCGTCGTTTTCATCGTGAGGAAAGAGCGCATGAGTGCACCCGTCGTCATCATCGGCACCGGCCTGGCCGGCTATAACCTGGCCAAGGAATGGCGCAAGCTAGACACCCAGACGCCTCTGCTGCTGATCACCGCTGACGACGGCCGTTCCTACTCCAAACCGATGCTGTCCACCGGTTTCGGCAAGAACAAGGATGCCGACGGCCTGGCCATGGCCGAGGCGGGCGCCATGGCTGAGCAGCTCAACGCGGAAATTCGCACCCATACCCGTATCACCGGAATCGACCCCGGCCACAAACGCTTGTGGATCGGTGAGGAAGCCGTGCCGTACCGTGACCTGGTACTGGCCTGGGGCGCCGAGCCTATTCGCGTCCCGGTAGAGGGTGATGCCCAGGATGCACTGTTCCCGATCAATGACCTGGAAGACTACGCGCGCTTTCGCAGCGCAGTGGCCGGCAAGCGTCGCGTCCTGATTCTCGGCGCCGGGCTGATTGGTTGCGAGTTTGCCAACGACCTCAGTGCCGGCGGCTATGAGGTAGAGCTGTTGGCACCCTGCGAGCAGGTGATGCCCGGTCTGTTGCATTCGGCGGCGGCCTCTGCCGTACAAGCCGGTCTGGAGGGGCTGGGCGTACGTTTCCATCTCGGCCCGGTGCTGGCGAGTCTTGACCGCCAGGGGGACGCGCTGCAGGCCTCGCTGTCCGACGGCAGCCTGATCCAGTGCGACGCGGTGGTCTCGGCTGTGGGTCTGCGTCCGCGCACCGCGCTCGCTGCGGCAGCCGGTCTCGACATCAATCGTGGGGTGATGGTCGATCGCCAGCTGCGCACCTCGCACGCCAACATCTATGCCCTGGGCGATTGCGCCGAGGTCGATGGTCTCAATCTGCTTTACGTCATGCCGCTGATGGCTTGTGCCCGGGCCCTGGCCAAGACCCTGGCTGGTGAGCCCACGGCGGTCAGCTACGGACCGATGCCGGTGACGGTAAAGACCCCGGCATGCCCGTTGGTGGTCTCGCCACCGCCGCGTGGCAGCCAGGGCGAATGGACGGTTGAAGGCACCGGCAGCGACATCAAGGCGCTCTGCCGCGAGGCCTCTGGGGCGCTGCTCGGCTATGCGCTGACCGGTGCCGCGGTGCAGGAAAAACTGGCACTGAACAAGGAATTACCAGCGCTACTGGCATGATTGCCTGTCGTTCTGTCGGATACGCCACGAAATTGCCTGGTTAAAGTGGCGGGCGACACTGGCGCAGTGCGATGCGGCATGCCATTCTCCCAAGGGTCTGCCGCAGCGCAGAGCTGTTGCGGCGCCTTGGGCGCTGTTCTGGAAGGACAGCACGGACACAACAACAAAAAACCGTCAAAGAGGCAATTATGCGTAAACCGGAACTCGCCGCCGCCATCGCCGAAAAGGCTGATCTGACCAAGGATCAGGCCAATCGTGTACTCAACGCCGTACTGGAAGAAATCACCGGCGCACTGAACCGCAAGGACAGTGTGACCCTGGTTGGCTTCGGTACTTTCGTCCAACGCCACCGTGGCGCCCGTACTGGTAAGAACCCGCAGACCGGTCAGCCGGTGAAGATCAAGGCCAGCAACACCGTCGCCTTCAAACCGGGCAAGTCCCTGAAAGACGCGGTCAACTGAGCCCGTTACCCGGAGCCGCTCGGCTCCGGGTTCCCCTTGCGCAGCCACGCTGCGAAATTGGCAGATACAGCCATGCTTTAGATGGGCTGTAGTCCTGCAAGAAAACCACTACAATGCGCGGCCATCATCTTCGATCACGAGAGCCTGTGCATGAAATTCCGTTTTCTTCTGTGGATGCTGGGCCGCCTGATGGCCAAGGCCAGTCGTGAAAATCCGGCGTTCCGCCAGCAGCTCGAAGGTCGCGATATGGTCTTCCAACTGCACACCCTGGACGGCAAGGTCGCACGCCACTTCATCGTGGCTGGGCAACGCGTCACCAGCAAGCGCGGTACCGCCAAGGACCCCGCGTTCGCCATCGGTTTCAAGGATGGCGCCTACGGCTTCGCAACCATGACCGCGAAGAACAAGCAGCTGGCCTTCATGCAGGGCATCCAGAACAAGGACATCCAGATCCAGGGCAACCCGGCGCTGGTCATGTGGTTCCAGGGCCTGACCAAGTACTTGGTGCCGAAGAAGAAGACCGAGGCGCCGAAAAAGGCCGCCTGATCAGCACTGATGCGCGTCGCGGCTGGCCGCGACGCCACGCTTTGGTTAGGCTTCCAGGCACGTTCCTGTGGAAAGCCTGACCATGCGTCTTTTCCTGTTACCTCTGCTGTTGCTGGCCGCCACCACCGCACGGGCCGAGTCGGCGTCTGCCAAAACCCTCTTACCACTGTTCGAGCTCGCCGGTATCCATCTGCTCTGCGAGCAGAGCGCGCCGTTGGTGCAGCGTGGCCAGGATGAGGCCGAACAGAAGCGCATCGCTCAGCTGTTCGCTGGTGAGGCTTTTTGTCTGGACCTGGCCAAGCGCGTCGGGGCCCGCTTCGATGCCGTGCAGGGTGAGCAGGCTCGCGAGCGCCTCGATAGCCCGCTGGCGCAGCGCTTCACCGCTGCCGAGCGTGCCGTCGGTGACCAGCCCGAAGGCCTGGCTGAATACCGTCAGCGCCTGCAGGAACAGCCGCCACGAGGTGCGCGTCTTGACCTGGTCAAGCGTCTCGATGCGGCCGCGCGTACAACCGAACTGGCCAGCCTGCTGCGTTATGAAGTCGGCAAGACCCAGGCATTGTTGGCACTAAAGGCGCGGGGCGAGAATCTCAGCGAGACCGAACTGCAGGCGCAGACGCAAAAGCAGGCGGATGCCATCCGCCAGTCCAGCGAGCAGGCGGTGGAAACCTTCATGTTCTATGCCTACCGGCAGATGCCCAGCGATCAACTCGCCGAATACGCAGCGCTCTACGAGCATTCCAGTGTCAGCCAACTGCTCGCCATCAGCCTGGAAGTGGTGCCGCAACTGTTTGCCGAGCGTCGGGAGAAGCTGCGCAAGACGGCGGGCAATTTGTAAGGGGCGTCGGCCGCTCGGTGCGAGGCGAGCAGCCCATCCTTGAGGGTTAGGGAGCTAGCAGCCGCTCATTGCGGCTGCTGATACTGCGCTGCCAGTTCACGCAAGGCGACCTCGGCGCTGAGTACCTTGCTCACTGCGTCCTCGGCTTTTTCCCGGCTCAGCCCCAGGGCCTCGAACAGCTCATCAGGAATCTCGCTCTGCGGCCCGGCACCTATACCCCGGTTGCGCAGCAGGCTGACGGCCAGGCACACCAGGTTGGGGAAGGCCGCGCTGTCGCCGGCATAAGATGGGTCGTGCTGAAAGCGCAGGGCGCTGGATAGCTCTTCCGGCATATCCCAATGGCGCATCAGCCAGGCACCGATCTGCTCGCGAGTGATGCCCAGCAGGTGCTGCTCGATGTACCCGGCAGACAGGTGCGGGTTGACCTCCAGGTGGCGGCAGATCAGCGAGAAGTGCGGTGGGAAGACGTGCGCGAGCACCAGATAACCGAAGTTGTGCAGCAAGCCGGCCAGGTAGGTCAGGCCGGCTTCAGGGCGCTGCGCGCGCGGCATGGCGCGGGTCAGGCCTTCGATCACTGCGGCGGTATAGATCGCTTGCTGCCAGTAGGGTGTGGCGTGCTGCGGCTGATCCTTGGGCAGGCTCAGGGTCTTGCCCAATGCCAGGCCGAGAGCCAGGTTGATCACCAGGTCGAAGCCCAGTACGCGGACGATGGCATCTTCCACCGAGCGAATCTTGCCGGGCGCGGCGTAGTAGGGCGAGGCTGCCCAGCTGACCACCTGGGCTGCCAGCGCGGGATCGGTTTCGACCACGCCGGTGATGTCGTCCACTGTGGCGTTGGGGTCGACGCGCAGCTTGATGATCTTCTGTGCGGTTTCCGGCAGCGGCGGAATCTCGATGGTTTCTTCCAGGCGCTGTTGGATGCGGCGTGCGGTAAAGGCCTGCACGGCCTGGGTGATTTCCGCGCGGTCATCATGCGGGCGATCGAGGTTCGGTCTGATCGCACTGACCGGCTCACCGAAACGCGCGGCGCTGGCCTTGCTCAGCAGCGCCTTGAAGGCTTCGGTGGGGATTTCCAGCAATACGCCAGGCTGGCCGGACTCGATCAGCAGGCTGGGCACCTGCAGCAGGCGTTCTTCGTACAGGCAGGGCGAACTGGTCAGGGGCGGCAAGCCGGGCAGGGCGGCCAGATTGTGCTTGCCGAGCATGCGCTCCAGGCGCTCCGGTTTGACCGCGGTGAGCTGGCGCCCAGTCAGTTCGGCCAGGCGCGACAGATCGAGCATGTGGCTACGCGGGTAGAGCACCAGCAGGGCGCCGATGGCGTCGTCCACCAGCACGGCCTGCAGGCGTGCCTCGCTTGGCTGACCCGGTCGCTCCGCGCATACCTGGTAGGGTACGGCGAGTTTCTCCAGCAGTTGCACAATCACAGCGGGTGCTTGTGCAGTGGCGTTGGCGGCGAGGGCGGCTTCAGTCATATCGATATCCAGCGTTGGCGCATGTGCCCCGGAGTATAACCAGCGAGGATTTGCGCGAAGGTTCGTGGCGACGGTTGTCCTGTGAACAGGTTCACACTTGACCGTATTGCTGGCCGTGACGCAACCAGCGTTCCAACAATGGAGCCACATGTTGTGGCCAATGTTCCAAAAGTGCCTGCGCGGCATCGCGTACAGCGGGCAGCAGGTCGGCATCGCGCATCAGGTCGGCGACCTTGAACTGCAGCAGACCGGTCTGCCGGGTGCCGAGCATTTCACCGGGACCGCGCAGTTCGAGGTCCTTCTCGGCAATGATGAAACCGTCGGTGGTCTCGCGCATGATCGCCAGGCGCTCGCGGCCAAGCTGCGACAACGGCGCATGGTAGAGCAACACGCAATGGCTGGCGGCGCTACCGCGACCGACTCGGCCGCGCAACTGGTGCAGCTGGGCCAGGCCGAGGCGTTCGGGGTTCTCGATGATCATCAGGCTGGCGTTGGGCACATCGACGCCGACCTCGATCACTGTGGTGGCCACCAGTAACTGCAGCTTGCCCTGCTTGAACTCATCCATCACCGCGGCCTTCTCGGCCGGTTTCATGCGCCCGTGGATCAGCCCGACGCGCAGCTCGCCCAGTGCCGCGGAAAGCTCCTCGAAGCTGGTTTCGGCGGCCTGGCAGGTAAGTTCTTCGGATTCTTCGATCAGGGTGCATACCCAGTACGCCTGGCGCCCCTGCTGGCAGGCATTGCGTACGCGCTCGACCACCTCGATGCGGCGGCTGTCGGCGATCACCAGGGTATTGACCGGTGTACGCCCTGGCGGCAGTTCGTCGAGGATCGAGGTGTCCAGGTCGGCGTAGGCGCTCATCGCCAGGGTGCGTGGGATGGGCGTGGCAGTCATGATCAACTGGTGCGGGCTGAGGCGTCCGTCGATGCCTTTCTGTCGCAGCGCCAGGCGTTGTTGCACACCGAAGCGGTGCTGTTCGTCGATGATCACCAGGGCCAGGCGCTTGAACTTCACTTCGTCCTGGAACAGGGCATGGGTGCCGACTACCATCGGACAGCCGCCGGCAATCTGCTCCAGAGCGGCGGCGCGGGCTTTACCCTTGAGCTTTCCGGCCAGCCAGGCGACTTCCAGGCCAAGCGGTGCCAGCCATTTGCTGAAGTTTAGAAAGTGCTGCTCGGCGAGGATTTCGGTCGGCGCCATCAGAGCCACCTGATAGCCGGCCTCCAGTGCTTGTAGCGCAGCCAGTGCCGCGACCACCGTCTTGCCGGCGCCGACATCACCCTGTACCAGACGCAGCATCGGTTCGCTCTGCGCCAGGTCGTAGGCGATCTCGGCGCCCACGCGCTGCTGCGCGCCGGTGGGGGCGAAGCCGAGGTTGGCGAGGTACTGTTGCGGCAGTTTCTTCGCTGGCGGTAGCGCCGGTGCTTGCTGCGCGCGCACCTGTTCACGCAGGCGCTGCAGGGACAGCTGGTGAGTCAGCAACTCTTCGAAGGCCAGGCGGTGTTGCGCCCAGTGACGGCCCTCGGCGAGCTCCTCGACATCGGCGTCCGGTGGCGGCCGGTGCAGGTACCGTATAGCCTCGTCCAGCGGCGCCAGGCGATAGTCGCGGGCCAACTCCTCGGGCAGCCAGTCTGGCAGACTGCGCGGGCCGAGACGTGCGAGTGCCTGCTGGCTGAGCTGGCGCAGGCGCTGTTGGGTCAAACCTTCGGTGGTCGGGTAGATGGGCGTCAGGCTCTGCTCCACCGGGGCCGGTTCGTCGCCGCTCTGTGCGCGGTACTCCGGGTGGTAGATTTCCAGGCCGGTGGCGCCGGGGCGCACTTCACCGTAGCAGCGCAGGGCGGTGCCGCGCTTGAGGCCGTCCTTCTGCGCCTGGCTGAAGTGAAAGAAGCGCAGGCTCAGCGTGCCGCTGCCGTCCTGCAGGCGCACCAGCAGGCTGCGCCGCCGGCCCATGACCACATCGGCGCCGGCAACGATGCCCTCGACCACCGCATCCTGTCCCGGGCGCAGCGCGCCGATGGGGGTGATGCGGGTGCGATCCTGGTAGCGAAGCGGCAGGTGGAACAGCACATCCTGCAGGTTTTCCAGGCCGACCTTGGCCAGCTTCTCGGCCAGGGCGGCGCCTACGCCTTTGAGCGCGGTGACGGAAACCGCTGCCAGCTCGCCCACTGTTGGCCTCAGACTGCCTTGGTCTGCGGACTGCGGGCGACCGAGCAGAGGCGGATGGAGTCGGCCAGCACTTCAATGGCGTTTGGTCGCGGGAAGCTGGCGCGCCAGGCGATAGCCACGGTACGGAACGGCACCGGTGCGCTGAGAGGACGGACTTCGATCACGCCGGGCGCATAGTGGTGGCTGTCCACCGCCGAGAACGGCAGGATCGATACGCCAAGGCCGGAGGCGACCATATGGCGGATGGTCTCCAGCGAGCTGGACTCCACGGTGGTGTGCTTGCCGTGGTCATCACCGCCCTTGCGCAGGGTCGGACAAGCCTCCAGCACCTGGTCGCGGAAGCAGTGGCCTTCGCCTAGCAGCAGCAGGCTCTTGTCGTTGAGCAGCTTGGTGTCGATGGTCTCCATCGCTGCCCAGGGGTGGCCGGTCGGCAGCAGGGCGTAGAACGGTTCGTCGTACAAAGGCTTGGTCAGTACATCGGCCTCGTGGAACGGCAGGGCGATGATGATGGCGTCGAGTTCACCGGTGCGCAGTTTGTCGCGCAGGATATGGGTGAAGTTTTCCTCGATGTACAGCGGCATGTCCGGGGCGACCCGGTGCAGCTGTGGAATCAGATGCGGGAACAGATAAGGGCCGACGGTGTAGATGGCGCCAATCTTCAGCGGCGCGGTCAGCTGGTTCTTGCCGGCCTGGGCCAGCTCGCGAATACCCTGGGCCTGCTCCAGCACCTTCTGCGCCTGGGTGACGATGCCTTCACCGACCGGGGTCAGCCGCACGGCGCTCTTGCTGCGCTCGAAGATCAGCACGCCAAGCTCGTCCTCCAGCTTTTTCACGCCCACCGACAGGGTCGGTTGGCTGACATGGCAGCGCTCGGCGGCGCGGCCGAAATGCTGTTCCTGGGCGAGGGTGACGATGTACCGCAGTTCGGTGAGGGTCATAGTGTTTATCCATTAAATTGCCGACAAGCATAGCCTTTGCTAACAGATGAACCAACCGGGCTAATAGCCTGTTGCAAAACTATCTCGCCATTGGCGTATGCATCGCCCTATCACCAGCACTCTTGCGGCGCGCTGACGGCTGCAAACGGCCTGTTACACTGCGCCGTCGCCTAGAAGTCGTGGAGAAAAGCATGTCGGGATGCAACAGCCTGCTGATTGCCGGATGCGGGGACGTCGGTACCCGTCTTGGCCTGCGTATGGCCGAACAGGGCTGGCGTGTGCTGGGCATGCGCCGCAACGTGGCCGCGTTGCCAGCTGCCATCGAACCGTTGGCGGGCGACCTGCATGCCGATGCCTGTCCGCCGGATTGGCCGCAGGGGCCGCTGGATTACCTGGTGTATTGCGCGGCGGCCATCCAGCACGACGAAGCGGGCTATCGCGCCGCTTATGTCGATGGCCTGCGCCGTGTGCTGGGCTGGCTGGCGCAGCATGGCCAGCGACCACGGCGCATCCTGTTCGCCTCCAGCAGCGGAGTGTATGGGCAGCAGGAGGGCGAATGGATTGACGAAGATTCTCCGGCCGAGGCCCAGAGTTTCTCTGCGGTGATCATGCGTGAGGCCGAGCGCGTCGCGCTGGACAGTGGCCTGCCGGCGACCACGGTGCGTTTGACCGGTCTTTATGGCCCCGGCCGTGAGTGGTTGCTGAGCCAGGTGCGCGGTGGCTATCGCGTTAGCGAGACGCCGCCGCTGTACGGCAACCGCATTCATGTCGATGACGCAGCGGGGCTGCTCGCTACGCTGTTGCAGGCAGACGTTGCCGGTAAGCCATTGGCCGATTGCTATCTGGGTGTCGATGACGAGCCGGCGCCACTACACGAAGTAGTCGCTTGGCTGCGTGAGCAACTGGGCGTGAGCCACTGGAGTGACGAGCAGCGCGTGCGCCGCGCCGGCAGCAAGCGTTGCCGCAATGCCCGCGCTCGCGCGCTGGGTTGGGCGCCGCAGTATCCCAGCTACCGCGAGGGCTATGCGGCGATTCTGCGGGACCAATGAAAAGTCAGGCCTGCAATGATCAGCGGCGTTTGAGCAACCAGCGTTGTGGGCCGGGCTGGTACTCGGGCATTTCGTCGAACTGGGCACGGTTCTGTGCTTCGAAGATGCGCAGCTGATTGCCTTCATGCACGAATAGCCAGGGGCTACCCTGGTCGCCAGCCTGCAGCCAGAGGCTGTCATGTTCGCCGCTCATGGCCGCGCAGTCGCCCGCCAGACACAGGGCGAAGCGTTCGGCGCCGGGCAGGCCCTGCACCTGCCCGTCGCTGTTGAAGCGCACCAGGCCGCCCTGACCCAAACCTTCTTCGATCAGCCACTCGCCGCCCAGGTAGTCGCGGTACAACGCCTGTTCAAAGCTGCTGCCCAGGGCCTTGGATTCGCTGGGGTTGTCGACGCGGGTAAAGTGCTGCTCGGGCCAGTAACCGCTGGCGATCTGTACCAGCTCGCCATTCTGTACCGCCAGTTGTTCCTTGTAGTCGCCGTAGAAGGTGACTTGCCAACGGCCCTCACCGGCGCTTTGCAATTTGCCCTCGGCCAGCTCGAAGCCATTGCTGTAGCTGGCCTCCTGGCGCTCGGGGGCGATGTGCCATTCGAGGTTGGGACCATAGGCGAGCAGGGCTTCGCGCAGGCGACCGCTTTCGCGGGCGGCATCGATGGCTGCCTGGTTGATCCAGGTTCCGCTCGGGTCGTTGTTGGGCTTACTGGCACAGCCGGCCAGCAGGGCCGCGCAGAGCAGCAGGGGAAGCAGACGCATGGCGATCTCCATGCTGGGAGAGGAGGGAAGAGCGGGACTCTCAGGCCCCGCTGCGGCGCTTATTCCAGAACCAGAATAGCGTCCATTTCCACCAGCGAACCACGCGGCAGAGCGGCAACGCCGATGGCGGCACGAGCCGGGTAGGGTTGTTCGAAATAGCGGCCCATGATCTCGTTGACCTTGGCGAAGTGCGAGAGGTCGGTGAGGAAGATGTTCAGCTTGACGATATCCTTGAACGAACCGCCGGCGGCTTCGGCAACGGCCTTGAGGTTCTCGAACACCTGTACGGTCTGTGCTTCGAAGCCTTCGACCAGCTCCATGCTCACCGGGTCCAGTGGGATCTGGCCGGACATGTAGACGGTGTTGCCGGCCTTGATGGCCTGGGAGTAAGTGCCGATGGCGGCTGGGGCCTTGTCGCTGGTGATGACGGTCTTGCTCATGAATCGCTCCTTGTGAGAACTGGCTGGGTCGAGCGCCCAGCCTACAGACTGGAAACAGGGGAATTGTGTCAGGCGCGTACTCGGGTGATACGCATCACGCCCTTGAGCGCGCGCAGTTTCTTGATCACGCGGGCCAGGTGCACGCGGTCATGTACGCTGACCACCAGTTGCACGACGCTGATCCGGCCATCGCGTTCGTCCATGCTGATCTTCTCGATGTTGCCATCGGCCGCGTTGACGCTGCCGGCCAGCAACGCGATCAGGCCGCGCTGGTGCTCCAGCTCGACGCGCAGCTCGACGTTGAATTCGCCGGTGACATCCTTGGCCCAGTTGAGCTGGATGCATTTTTCCGGATTGTGGCGGATGTCGACGATGTTCCGGCAGCTCTCCATGTGAACCACCATGCCCTTGCCGGCAGAAAGGTAGCCGACGATGGGGTCGCCGGGAATCGGCGTGCAGCACTTGGCGTAGCTCATCACCAGGCCTTCGGTGCCGCGAATCGCCAGCGGGCCTTCGCTGCTCGGCAGGGTCTCGTCGCCGCTCTCGGCCAGCAGACGGCGGGCGACGACATAGGCCATGCGGTTGCCCAGGCCGATGTCTTCGAGCAGGTCCTCGATGACCTCCTGGCGGTATTCGCCCAGCACTGTCTGAATGCGCTCGGGGGAAATCTTCTCCAGGTGCGTGTCGAAGCTGGCCAGCACCTTGTTCAGCAGGCGTTCGCCGAGGTTGATGGATTCGGAGCGGCGCTGCTGCTTGAGGGCATGGCGGATGTGCGTGCGCGCCTTGCCGGTGACCACGAAGTTGAGCCAGGCCGGATTCGGGCGAGCGCCCGGTGCAGTGACGATTTCCACCGTCGAGCCGCTTTCCAGGGCTTGCGATAGCGGCGCCAGGCGACGATTGATGCGACAGGCGATGCAGGTGTTGCCGACGTCGGTGTGCACTGCATAGGCGAAGTCGACCGCGGTGGAACCTTTGGGCAGCTCCATGATGCGGCCCTTGGGCGAGAACACGTAGACCTCGTCCGGAAACAGGTCGATCTTCACGCTCTCGATAAATTCCAGGGAATTACCCGCTCTCTGCTGGAGTTCGAGTACACCCTTGACCCATTGCCGCGCGCGGGCGTGGTTGCCCTTGGGTACTTCGTCCTCGTTGGACTTGTACAGCCAGTGCGCGGCGATACCGTTGTTGGCCATCTCCTCCATCTCGCGGGTGCGGATCTGGATCTCGATGGGCACGCCGTGCATGCCGAACAGCGTGGTGTGCAGCGACTGGTAGCCGTTGGCCTTGGGAATCGCGATGTAATCCTTGAAGCGGCCCGGCAAGGGTTTATACAAGTTGTGCACGGCGCCGAGCACGCGGTAGCAGGTGTCGACCTTGTCGACGATGATGCGGAAGGCGTAGACATCCATGATCTCGTTGAACGCCTTACGCTTGCCGCGCATCTTCTGGTAGATGCTGTAGAGGTGCTTCTCGCGGCCGATCACTTCGCCTTCCATGCCCTCGCGTTGCAGGCACATCTGGATCGATTCCTCGATCTTGGCGACGATTTCCTTGCGGTTGCCCCGAGCGCGGCGCACAGCGGCGCGAATGCGCTCGGAGCGCATCGGGTGCATGGCCTTGAAGCCCAGGTCCTCGAACTCCACGCGCATGTTGTGCATGCCCAGGCGGTTGGCGATGGGGGCGTAGATCTCCAGGGTTTCCTTGGCGATGCGCCGGCTCTTCTCGTGCGGCATGGCATCGAGGGTGCGCATGTTGTGCAGGCGGTCGGCGAGCTTGACCAGAATCACGCGGATGTCGCGGGCCATGGCCATGGCCATCTTCTGGAAGTTCTCGGCCTGCGCCTCGGCCTTGGTCTCGAAGTTCATCTGGGTCAGTTTGCTGACCCCGTCGACCAGTTCGGCCACGGTTTCGCCGAACTGCGCGTTGAGCGCTTCCTTGGCGATACCGGTGTCTTCGATGACGTCGTGCAGCATGGCGGCCATCAGGCTCTGATGATCCATGTGCATTTCGGCGAGGATGCTGGCCACGGCCAGCGGATGGGTCACGTAGGCTTCGCCACTGCGGCGGCGTTGGCCATCGTGCGCCTGTTCGGCGTAGAAGTAGGCTCGGCGAACCAAGTTGACCTGGTCATGGCCGAGGTAGGCCGAAAGTCGGTCGGCGAGAGCGTCTATGCCAGCCATGGGAGACTCTCCCGTTGGCAGCTGTGGCTCTGCGCCGCGCGACTTCGACCCGGCATCATCGACTTACAGAGGCTCGTTGGCCTCTTCCTCGAAGGCAGCGAACAGTGGTTCTTCTTCGACGATGTCTTCCTGGGCGACGACTTCATAGTCCACCAGGCCAGCGGCGATTTCGCGCAGGGCAACTACGGTGGGCTTGTCGTTTTCCCAAGCCACTTTCGGCTCTTTGCCGCCGGTGGCCAGCTGGCGCGAACGCTTGGTCGCGAGCATGACCAGTTCGAAGCGGTTATCAACGTTGTCCAGGCAATCTTCGACGGTAACGCGAGCCATGGTGTTCCTCGTAACGTGTGCGGATAAGCTTGGCCCGAGCGGGCGAGCGGACTGGATAGTCTAAAAAATCACCAGCGACAATGGAAGCGCTGTTTTACGCCAGCAGTTCGCTGAGCAGGCCGGCATGGCGCTGCTGTTGCTGAGTTTGCGACAACTGGTTGCTGCGGAAGATGGCTTTCAGGTCGCTCAGGGCGTGGTTGAAGTCGTCGTTGATCACCAGATAGTCGTACTCGACGTAGTGGCTCATTTCGCTGACTGCTTCGCGCATGCGCCGCTCGATGATCTCGCCGCTGTCCTGGCCGCGGTTGGTCAGGCGGTGGCGCAGCGCTTCCTGGGTCGGCGGCAGGATGAAGATGGACTTGGCCTGCGGCATCAGCTTGCGTACCTGCTGCGCCCCTTGCCAGTCGATCTCCAGGATCAGATCAAAGCCTTCGGCCAGGGTCTGCTCGACCCAGGTCTGCGAGGTGCCGTAGAAGTTGTCGAACACCTGTGCGTGCTCGAGGAACTCGCTGCGTTCGATCATGGCGTTGAACTGCGCGTGGTCGACGAAGTGGTAGTTGACCCCGTCCTGCTCGCCGGGACGCATGGCGCGGGTGGTGTGCGAGACCGAGACGCGAATCTGCGCCCCGCTGTCGATCAGGGCCTTGACCAGGCTGGTCTTGCCGGCGCCGGAGGGTGCTGAAACGATGTAGAGGGTGCCGGTGGTGGTGGCCATGAAAAACGTCCTGAGAAATCTTGCGGAATTTTAAAAGCGTAGCGAGCGACGGCTAGGCAAGGCGAAATCAGGTGAGAAAGCGGAGTTTACGATTGTAAATGAGCATTTCGAACCTGATTTCAACGCGGCATAGCCTAGCGCAGTAGTTTTTACTCGATGTTCTGAACCTGCTCGCGCATCTGCTCGATCAGCACCTTCAGATTGACCGCAGCCTGCGTGCTGCGCGGATCGAAGGCCTTGGAACCGAGGGTATTGGCCTCGCGGTTGAGCTCTTGCATCAGGAAGTCCAGGCGCCGCCCGGCAGCGCCGCCGGCCTTGAGCACGCGGCGCACTTCGCTGACGTGAGTGCTGAGGCGATCCAGCTCTTCGGCCACGTCACTTTTCTGCGCCAGCAGAACCAGCTCCTGCTCCAGACGTTGCGGATCGAGCTCGGCCTGCATCTCGGCGAAGCGGGTTTCGATCTTCTGGCGCTGACCGGCGAGCATCTGCGGCACCAGTTCGCGCAAGGCGGCGACTTCGTCGAGGATGCTGTCGAGGCGCTCGTTGAGCAGCTTGGCCAGCTCGGCACCTTCGCGGGCGCGGCCGGCCTTGAGTTCGCCCAGCGCCTGGTTGAACAGCTGTAGAGCGGCGGCGTTGAGTGCCTGCGGGTCGGCCGAGTCGGCCACCAGCACGCCGGGCCAGGCCAGCACTTCCAGCGGGTTGAGCGGAGCCGGTTGCTGGATCAGTGCGGCGACCTGTTCAGCGGCAGTGATCAGTTGGCGCGCGCGTGCGCTGTCGACCTGCAGTTGCTTGCCGGCACTTTCTTCGGCGAAGCGCAGGGTGCATTCCACCTTGCCGCGCGACAGACCCTGGCGCAGGGCTTCGCGCACCGCGCCTTCGAGGTCGCGGAAAGCTTCCGGCAGGCGCAGGTGCGGCTCGAGGTAACGGTGGTTGACCGAGCGCAGTTCCCAGCTCAGGGTGCCGTGGGCGGTTGCCTGCTCGTTGCGGGCAAAGGCCGTCATGCTATGAACCATGGGATACCTCGTGGAAGTCGGCTCGAAAAACGCAAGATTGTAGCGCAGTGAATCGACCCTACCCAATTCGGCATGTCGCCGCTGTCGCCCGACCTCTATAATGCGCACTGTTTTCACTTAATGAAGTAGGTATCGCTCGATGAAACGTCCCAGTGGCCGCGCCGCCGATCAGTTGCGCTCGATTCGCATCACCCGCAACTACACCAAGCACGCCGAGGGCTCGGTGCTCGTGGAGTTCGGCGATACCAAGGTTATTTGCACCGTCAGTGTCGAATCCGGCGTGCCGCGCTTCCTCAAGGGGCAGGGCCAGGGCTGGCTGACCGCGGAATACGGCATGCTGCCGCGCGCCACTGGCGAGCGTAACCAGCGTGAAGCCAGCCGCGGCAAGCAGGGCGGTCGTACCCTGGAAATCCAGCGCCTGATCGGCCGTTCGCTGCGCGCTGCACTGGACATGACCAAGCTGGGCGAGAACACCTTGTACGTCGATTGCGACGTGATCCAGGCTGACGGTGGCACTCGCACTGCCTCCATCACCGGCTCCATGGTGGCGCTGATCGATGCCCTGAAAGTGCTGAAGAAGCGTGGCGCGCTGAAAGGTGAGCCGCTCAAGCAGATGATCGCTGCGGTGTCTGTCGGCATCTACCAGGGCGAGCCGGTGCTGGACCTGGACTACCTGGAAGATTCTGCCGCCGAAACCGATCTCAACGTGGTGATGACCAATGCCGGCGGCTTCATCGAAGTGCAGGGCACTGCCGAAGGCGCGCCGTTCCAGCCTGACGAATTCAACGCCATGCTGGCACTGGCGCAGAAAGGCATGAACGAGATCTTTGAACTGCAGAAGGCCGCTCTGGTCGACTGAAACCCGTAACGAGCAAGGAGCACCAGGATGAATGACGATATGCAAAACCCGCTGCCGACGCCCAGTCAGGAAGCGCGTCAGTGGGCGATGTTCTGTCACTTCGCCGCGTTTCTCGGCCTGGTGTTCCCTTTCGGTAATTTGCTCGGCCCGCTGATCGTCTGGCAGATCAAGAAGGATTTCGACCCCTTCGTCGATGCGCAGGGCAAGGAAGCGCTGAACTTCCAGATCAGCGTGGCGCTGGCCGCTGTGGTCTGCTTCATCCTGATGGTGGTGGTGATCGGCTTCCCGCTGCTGATGCTGCTGGGTCTGGCCGCGTTGGTGCTGACCATCATCGCCGGTATCAAGGCCAATGAAGGGCAGAACTATCGCTACCCGTTCAGCTGGCGGCTGATCAAGTAATTCAATGGAGTTGGACGGCCGGGGGTGACCTCCGCCATGTCAGGGAAGGATAGTTTGATGAACGTGCGAATGTTGATGCCGGCTCTGTTTCTGACAGTGCTAGTCGGCTGCGGTGATGCTGCTCGGACGCTGGCCGAGCAGACGAAACTGCAGGCTTTGAGGATCGAAGCTGCGCAATTGCACGACGCGGGGCAGTCGCGGCAGGCGATTGCCAAGTTCGAAAAGGTAGTCGATAGCCCTATTGCAACGGATGCGGAGAAGGCTCACGCGCTTCGCTTCATCTCGCTGGGCTATTACGAGCTGAATGAATTTCCGCGTTCAGGCGAGTACGCGGCCAAGGCTGCAGCCTACTATCCGCAGGGCTCCTACGATTACCTGGTGAACATGGCCGACGCCGATCTCATGCAGGGGCGCGTACCCGAGGCCGCTGCCAGGCTGGAGCAGGCGCAGGCCATGGAACCACGTGGTCTGGCGGCCAACAACGTGCTGGGTCTGCTTTATCTGGGCGACAACGGTGAGCAGTATGCCGATTACCCCAAGGCGCTTGTCTACAATCGGGCGGCTTTCGAGATCGAGCCGGGGCGTATTACCGAGATCGCCTTGGTGCGTAACTACTTGGCTCTGCATGAATATGAGCAGGCGCATGTTCATCTGCTCGATCTGAGTCGGCGTTATGCCGATGACATGCTTATACGCGACCTGCTGGAGCAGGCTGAGAATGGTTTGAAGCAGGGGCGCGGGTGACAAGAAACAGCCGGCGATAAGCCGGCTTTTTCGTATCCGTCGTCAGATGCTGAGAATCCAGTCGTAATCAACGATCAGCGGCGCATGCTGGGAGAAGCGCGGCTGACGTGGAAGGCGTGCGCTGCGCACGCTGCGGCGCATGCCCGGAGTGAGCAACTGGTAGTCGAAGCGATAGCCCAGGTTGAGCATCTCGGCCTGCTCGTTATCCGGCCACCAGCTGAACTGGTCGCCTTCACGGCTGACTTCGCGCAGGGCATCGACATAGCCCATGTTGCCAACCACCTCATCCATCCAGGCGCGTTCGGGCGCCAGGAAGCCTGGTGATTGCTGGCAGTCGCGCCAGTTCTTCACGTCCAGCTTCTGGTGCGCTACGTGCAGCGAGCCGCAGTAGATGTACTCGCGACGCTTGCGGCGTTGCTTATCCAGATAATGGGTGAAGTCGTCCATGAACTTGAATTTCTGATTCAAGCTCTCGTCACCGTCCCGCCCGCTTGGCAGCAGCAGGGTGGCGATACTTACCTTGTCGAAATCGGCCTGCAGGTAGCGCCCGTAGCGATCGGCCATCTCGAAGCCGAGGCCGCTGATCACCGCCTTGGGTTGCAATCGCGAGTAGAGCGCCACGCCACCTTGGCTGGGCACTTCACCGTCGCATGCATAGAGGAAATAACCATCCAGTTGGAAGGCTTGGTCGTCCATTTCAAAGGCGGAGGCACGGGTGTCTTGCAGGCAGATCACGTCGGCATTCTGGGCTTGCAGCCAGCTGAGCAGACCTCGCTCGGCCGCAGCCTGAATACCATTCACGTTCACACTGATGATCCGCATAAATGGCCCCCAAAAACACGTGCGTGTATGATACCCGAGCTCACCAGCATTAGCTAAATTCCTAGCCAAATCCGTGCCGTCCGGGACTTTTCATGCAAGCGTACCAGCGCGATTTCATTCGTTTTGCCATCGAGCGCGGGGTTCTGCGTTTTGGCCAGTTCACCCTCAAGTCCGGGCGCACCAGCCCCTATTTCTTCAATGCCGGCCTGTTCGACAGCGGTCTGGCGTTGGCGCAGCTGGGGCGTTTCTACGCCGCAGCCATCGTCGACAGTGGTATCGATTTCGATGTGTTGTTCGGCCCGGCTTACAAAGGTATTCCGTTGGCAGCGACCACTGCCGTGGCACTGGCCGAACATCATCAGCGCGATCTGCCCTGGTGCTTCAATCGCAAGGAAGCCAAGGATCATGGCGAAGGCGGTACCCTGGTCGGTGCGCCACTCAAGGGCCGTGTGTTGATCGTCGATGACGTGATCACCGCCGGTACCGCGATCCGCGAAGTGATGCAGATCATCCAGGGCCAAAGCGCACAGGCTGCCGGCACCTTGATCGCGCTGAACCGCCAGGAGCGGGGTCAGGGCGAGCTGTCCGCGATCCAGGAAGTCGAACGCGATTTCGGCATGCCCGTAGTGAGCATCGTGTCACTCGAACAGGTACTGGAATATCTGGCAGGGGATGCTGAACTGAAGCAATATCTGCCGGCTGTCGAAACCTATCGCGCCGAGTACGGAATCTAGCCCTAGCACAAGGTAGTCCTGATGCCTGCACCGTTCCTGACCCGCTGTACGCTGCTCTGTAGCTTGCTACTGCCGCTGTCTGGAGTGGCTGCCGAGCTGTATCGCTACGTTGATGACAAGGGCGTGACGGTGCTCAGTCGCCAGGGTGTGCCGCCTGAGTTCATCGGCAAGGGTTATGAGGTACTCAATGATCAGGGTCGTGTCGTGCGAGTGATCGCACCGGCCCCAACGCCTGAAGAGTTCGCCCGTATGCAGGCGGACAAGGCTCGCGCCAGCAGTGATGCCCAACTGCTGCGGCTGTACGCCAATCTCGATGATGTCGATCGTGCTCGCGAGCGCAAGCTGGCCGAGCTCGACAGCGTCACCAGCGTCGCTCGCGGCAACCTGCAGTCGGTGCGTACCCAGCAAGCCAACCTACAGAGCCAGGCCGCCGACCACGAGCGTGCCGGGCGCCAGGTGCCGGAGCACTTGCTGGCGCAGATCAATAACCTCAAGGAAGAGCAGCAGCGTCTGCAGCGCGATATCGCCCGCTACAAGGAAATCCGCACTCAAGCCGAGGCTGGTTTCAGCGCTGATCGCGCGCGCTTGGCCGAGTTGTTTGGCGAACCGCAGAAAAAACCTTAGGGCTTTTGGAGGCTCTGGGGTAGCCACCTTACCCTCTCCCGGAGGGAGAGGGTCATCAGAAGGCCGCGTAGCGGCCGTTTTTTAAGGGCGCTTGCGGTTGCTGATCATGGTGCCGTTGCCGATATCGGTGAAGATTTCCAGCAGAACGGCATTCGGCACGCGGCCATCGATGATGTGCGAGCTGGTCACGCCACCTTGCACAGCTTCCAGCGCGCATTTGATCTTGGGCAGCATGCCGCCGTAGATGGTGCCGTCCGCGATAAGCTCGTTGACCTGCTCGGTGGTCAGGCCGGTGAGTACCTGGCCCTGTTTGTCCATCAGGCCGGCGATATTGGTCAGCAGCATCAGCTTCTCGGCTTTCAGCGCTTCGGCCACCTTGCCGGCTACCAGGTCGGCGTTGATGTTGTAGGACTCACCGCTCGGGCCGACGCCGATAGGGGCGATGACCGGGATGAAATCGCCCTTGACCAGCATGTTCAGCAGGTCGGTGTTGACCCCGGTGACCTCGCCGACATGACCGATATCGATGATTTCCGGTTGGGTCATTTCAGGCGTCTGCCGGCTGACCGTGAGCTTCTTGGCGCGGATCAGGCAGGCGTCCTTGCCGGTCAGGCCGATAGCGCTGCCGCCATGCTGGTTGATCAGGTTGACGATGCTCTTGTTGACCTGCCCGCCCAGCACCATTTCCACCACGTCCATGGTGGCGGTGTCGGTGACGCGCATGCCGTCGATGAAGTGGCTCTCGATGGACAGGCGTTTGAGCAGATCACCGATCTGCGGCCCACCACCATGCACCACCACCGGGTTGATGCCGACCGCCTTCATCAGCACGATGTCGCGGGCGAAGCCCTGCTTGAGCTCCTCGCTTTCCATGGCGTTGCCGCCGTACTTGATCACCAGGGTCTTGCCGACGAAGCGGCGGATATAGGGCAGGGCTTCGGACAGTACCTTGGCAACTTGGGCAGCGGCGTCACGCTCGAGGGTCATGCAGGGGCTCCTGGAACAAATCGGTCAAAAGGGCAGTTGCAGGTCGGGGGCGACCTTGAGCAGTTGCGCGCGGAACACGTCCTGGATGCGCTCCAGCTCTTCCTGGGTGTCGGCCTCGAAGCGCAGCACCAGCACCGGTGTGGTGTTGGAGGCGCGGATCAGGCCCCAGCCCTTGGGATAGTCGACGCGTACACCGTCGATGCTGGTGATGTTCGCCTCGCCCCATTGGCCTTCACGCTGCAGGCGCTCGATCATGCCGAACTTGGTCTGCTCGGTGACCTTGATGTTGATTTCCGGCGTGGAAATATCGCTGGGGAAGGCGCTGAACACCTGCTCGGCGTTGCGTTTCTCCAGGCTGAGAATTTCCAGCAGACGGGCAGCGCTGTAGATGCCATCGTCGAAACCGTACCAGCGCTCCTTGAAGAAGATGTGACCGCTCATCTCGCCGGCCAGCAGGGCACCGGTTTCCTTCATTTTCTTCTTGATCAGCGAGTGGCCGGTCTTCCACATCACCGGGCGACCACCGTAGCCGCTGATCAGCGGGGTTAGGCGACGGGTGCATTTGACGTCGAAGATGATGTCGGCGCCGGGGTTACGCGAGACCACGTCCTTGGCGAACAGCATCAGCAGGCGGTCGGGGTAGACAATATTGCCGGTGTTGGTCACCACGCCGACACGGTCGCCGTCGCCGTCGAAGGCCAGGCCCAGGTCGGCGTTTTCGGATTTGACGCGGGCGATCAGGTCGACCAGGTTCTCCGGTTTGCCCGGGTCCGGGTGGTGGTTGGGGAAGGTGCCGTCCACTTCGCAGAACAGCGGAATCACGCTGCAGCCCAAGGCTTCGATCAGTTGCGGAGCGATCACGCCAGCGGCGCCGTTGCCGCAGTCCACCACTACCTTGAGTGGCTTGGCCAGGGCAATATCGTCACGGATAGTCTTGAAGTAGCGCGGCAACACGTCGACTTGCTGCACGCTGCCGACGCCTGTAGCCAGATCGTTATTGTCCAGGCGAGTTTTCAGCGCGAGGATCTGCTCGTTGGCCAGGGTGTCGCCAGCGATGATGATCTTGAAACCGTTGTAATCCGGCGGGTTGTGGCTGCCGGTGAGCATCACGGCCGAGCGGCCCTCCAGCACGTTGGCGGCGAAGTACACCACCGGGGTCGGCACCATGCCGATATCGGTAACTTCGCAGCCGCAGTCGAGCAGACCTTGTACCAGTTGCTGCAGCAGTTCCGGGCCGGAGAGGCGGCCGTCGCGGCCGACGATGACCTTGGGCTCGCCCTGGGCCAGGCTCTGCGAGCCGATGGCGCGGCCGATCCAGTAGGCGTATTCGGCGGTCAGGGTGTCGCCCACCACGCCACGGATGTCGTAGGCGCGGAAAATATCGGCGGGAAGTTTCGGGGCGCTTTGGCTAGTGCTCATTGCGGGGCTCTGCTCCAGTCCCAGGAGATCCTGGTCTTCATCGAGAATGTCGATATCGAGGATATCGGTGTCCTGAAACAGCGGGTCGACCAACTCGGCTGGCTTGGCTGCCGGCTGAACGGCGGGGGCCGCGACTGTTCCTTTAGCGGGGGTACTGCTGCCTTCAGCGCTACTGCGGCGCGGTAATCGTGCCAGGCTTTGGGCCAGCGCATCGAGCGCCGGAATGCTGAGGCTGAAGGCTTTGACGTTCTTACCCGCAGAGAGTTCTTTGAGCATTTGCCCAAGCTGCTGGGCGTCGAGATTGACGCGCCGCTGCAGCGCACCCTGAACCAGGATCATGCCGATCAGGGCGCCGCCCACTGCAAGCAGGAACGCGAGGCCGAGCATTGCCGGAGCGATGCTGCCTTGAGTCAGGCTGGGGCCGGGGGTGAAGCTGATCTTCCAGTAAGGGTTACCGGTAGAGAAGGTCTGCGCAGCGGCAGCGTCGCCTGCCTGGCCGCGCTGTAGGAGCACTTGTGCCGGCGTGTTGGCGAACTGCTGCACCAGCTGCACCTGGCCATACTCGGCGGGTAGCGCCGGCAAAGCTGCGAGTACGCGCTGCAGGTCAAAGGCCAGCAGCAGCGTACCCTGGGCCGGCTGGCTCTCACTCAGGCGCAGCGCCACGGCGCTATAGGCCAGCCAGCGCTCACCCACACGATAGGCTTCGGTGGCGGCTTGCTGACCGCTTTCAGTGCGGCGCAGCATATCCAGACCGGCGAAGTTCATCGGCGCGGCACGGGAGGTGTTCTGTACCGCTTCGCCGCGGCGATTGAGGTGGGCATCGATCACGCCGTCCCAGTAGCCCAGGCGCCGTTCGGCTTCGCTGACCCGCAGGTTGTCGCCGCTCTGCAGTGCTTGCAACAGCTCAGGGTTGCGAGCCGCGGCGAGGCTGTCGGCCTGCAATTGCTTGAGCGCCTGCTGCACGGCAGCGGCCTGGCTGGTGCCGATGGCCTGCACCAGCTCTGCCTGGCGTGCCTGGCTGCTGCTGTTGTCGGCAAACCACAACAACGCGGCGCCTGCGGCCCCGCCGATCAGGGCAGCCAGCAGGCCGGGTAGCAGTGCGCCCAGCGAGGGGTTCGCCGTTTTGCCCTTGGGCTTGCTCGGCACCAGGCTGGCAGCCGTGTCGGCTTCCTTGGCAGTACGCTTGAAGAGTTTCACGTGGGTGCTCCTCGGCGGGTCGTCCTGTGGGGTGTGAATCAGTGGCTACCGGAGTGGCCGAAGCCGCCAGCACCACGTTGGGTCTCGTCGAACTGCTCGACCAGCTCGAAATGCGCCTGCACCACCGGTACCAGCACCAACTGCGCGATGCGCTCGCCGATGGCGATGGTGAAAGGCGTCTGGCCGCGGTTCCAGCACGACACCATCAGCTCGCCCTGGTAGTCCGAGTCGATCAGGCCGACCAGGTTGCCGAGCACGATGCCGTGTTTGTGGCCGAGGCCCGAACGCGGCAGGATCATCGCCGCCAGGCCTGGGTCGCCGATGTAGATCGACAGGCCGGTGGGAATCAGCACGGTCTGGCCTGGCTCGAGGACGATCTCTTCCTTGAGCATGGCGCGCAGGTCGAGGCCGGCGGAGCCCGGTGTGGCGTATTGCGGCAGCGGGAATTCCTGGCCGAGGCGAGGGTCGAGGATCTTGGCTTGCAGAGCGTGCATGGTCAGTTCTTGTTCAGTCGTTCGGCGATAAGGGTGATCAACTGGCGGGCGATCTTGCCCTTGCTGGTCTGGGCGAAGCTGGTTGGCTGCAGCCCACGGTCGATCACGGTGATGGCGTTCTCTTCACTATTGAAGCCGATGCTGGGGTTGGCCACATCATTGGCGACGATCAGATCGAGATTCTTGTCGCGCAGTTTGCGCGAGGCGTATTCCAGCAGGTTCTCGGTCTCGGCGGCGAAGCCCACGCTAAACGGGCGATCTTCGCGGCTGGCGATGGTGGCGAGGATATCCGGGTTGCGCACCATTTGCAGGAGCATCCCTTCGCCGCTGGTGGGGTCTTTTTTCAATTTGTGCTGGGCGACCACTTCTGGGCGGTAGTCGGCCACCGCGGCGGCGGCGATCAGCACGTCGCAGGGCATGGCGGCTTCGCAGGCCGCGAGCATGTCGCGGGCGCTGACCACGTCGATGCGGCTGACGCGATCCGGCGTTGGCAGGTGCACCGGGCCGCTGACCAGGGTCACGCGGGCACCGGCTTCGGCGGCAGCCTCGGCCAGGGCGAAGCCCATCTTGCCGGAGCTGTGGTTGGTGATGTAGCGCACCGGGTCGATGTTTTCCTGGGTCGGGCCGGCGGTGATGAGGATATGCAGGCCATCGAGCGCCTGGCGCTGGAAACAATCGGCGGCCAGTAGGGCCAGGTCGTTGGGTTCGAGCATGCGGCCGAGACCGACATCGCCGCAGGCCTGGCTGCCGGAGGCTGGGCCGAACAGGCGCATGCCGCGACTTTGCAGCAGTTCGAGGTTGGCCTGGGTGGCTGCGTCGCGCCACATGGCCTGGTTCATCGCCGGAGCCAGGGCAATTGGCGCATCGGTGGCCAGCACCAGCGTGGTCAGCAGGTCGTTGGCCACACCTTGGGCCAGGCGCGCGATGAGGTCGGCGGTGGCTGGCGCGATGAGGATCAGATCGGCCCAGCGCGCCAGCTCGATATGGCCCATCGCGGCTTCGGCGGCGGGGTCGAGCAGGTCGAGGTGCACAGGGTGGCCGGACAGGGCCTGCAGGGTCAGCGGGGTGATGAACTCGCGCCCGCCCTGGGTCATCACCACGCGGACTTCGGCGCCTTGATCCTTGAGTCGGCGAACCAGTTCGGCGCTCTTGTAGGCAGCAATACCGCCCCCGACGCCGACGATGATGCGTTTGCGATACAGCCGCTGCATAGGCTTGCCTTTTATAAACCGGTGGATGTGCGCCACGTGACCAACGCCTCCCCAGGCCGGCCCCGTGTAAAAAGATGGGCTACGATAGCACAGCGCCCGCAGCGGAACAGCGGGCGCCTGGCTCAATAGGGAGGTGTACATGAGCATTCGTGACTGGCCCGCGGCAGAGCGCCCGCGGGAGAAATTGCTGGAGCAGGGCGCGGCGTCGCTGACCGACGCCGAACTGTTGGCGATCTTTCTGCGTACCGGAGTGACCGGCAAGAGTGCGGTGGACCTGGCGCGCTATCTGCTGAGCGAGTTCGGCAGCCTGAGAGCGCTACTCGAAGCCGATCTGGCTGGCTTCAGCCAACACCTTGGTCTGGGCCCGGCCAAGTACGCACAGCTACAGGCAGTGCTGGAGATGTCGCGGCGCCATCTGGCCGAGCGCCTGCGTCGTGATTCAGCGCTGGAAAGCCCGCAGGCCGTGCGCGATTACCTCAAGGCGCAGCTGCGTCACGAACCGCACGAAGTATTCGGCTGCCTGTTTCTCGATGCCAAGCATCGGGTGTTGGCGTTCGAGGTGCTGTTTCGCGGCAGCATCGACAGCGCCAGCGTATATCCCAGGCAGGTGGTCAAGCGGGCGCTGGCCAACAATGCCGCCGCCGTTATCCTCACCCATAACCACCCATCGGGGGTTTCCGAGCCCAGTCAGGCCGACCGCGTACTGACCCAGCGGCTCAAGGATGCTCTGGCGCTGGTCGAGGTGCGCGTGCTCGACCACTTCATCGTTGGCGATGGTGAACCGCTGTCGATGGCCGAGCTGGGCTGGATGTAGCTGGTTCGGGTGTAGGGTGGGCTTCAGCCCACCACGATGGCGCCTTATGGTGCGATCTGCACCGAGGCGAAATCCTGTCGGCCGAACGGGCTGACCTTGTAACCCTGCACCTTCTCGCTGAGCAGGGCGAAGGCGGTGGGGTGGGCCAGCGGTAGCCACAGCGCCTGCTCCTGAATGATCTGCTGCGCCTGGTGATAGAGGCGGCTGCGTTCGTTCTGGTCGCTGCTGGTTTTACCATCAGCGATCAGCTTGTCCAGCTCCTCATCGCAAAAACGGGCGAAGTTCAGGCCTGACTCGACCGAAGCGCAGGAAAACTGCGGAGTGAGGAAGTTGTCCGGGTCGCCGTTGTCGCCAGCCCAGCCCATGAATAGCAGGTCGTGCTCGCCAGCCTTGGCGCGGCGGATCAGTTCGCCCCACTCGATCACGCGGATTTCAGCGTCGATGCCGACCTTGGCCAGGTCTGCCTGCAGCAGTTGCGCGCCGAGGCTCGGGTTGGGGTTGAGCAGGCTACCGCTGGGGCGCGTCCAGATGGTGGTCTTGAAGCCGTCAGCCAGGCCTGCCTCGGCCAGCAAGGTGCGTGCTTTTGCCGGTTCGTGCGCGTAGCCGGGCAGTTCGCTGGCGTAACTCCAGGTGTTTGGTGGGTAGGGGCCGTTGGCGGGCTCGGCGCTGCCTTCGAACACGGCCTTGACGTAGCTGGCCTTGTCGAACGCCAGGTTGATCGCCTGGCGCACCTGCGGCTTGTCCAGCGGCGCATGCTGGCTGTTTATGCCGACGAAGGCGGTCATGAAGGCGGCGGTCTGTGCGCTTTTCAGCTTGGTGTCGCCAGCGATGGCCTGCACGTCCTGCGGTTTCGGTGACAGGGCGATCTGGCATTCGCCGCGGCGCAGCTTCTGCAGGCGCACGTTGCTATCCGGGGTGATGGCGAAGATCACTCGGTCCACGCCCGGCTTGCCAGCGAAGTAGTCCGGGTTGGCGCGGTAGCGCACCACGGCATCCTTCTGGAAACGCTCGAAGACGAACGGACCGCTGCCCACCGGCGCGCTATTGAACTTCTGCGGGGTGCCGGCGGCCATCAGCTTGTCGGCGTATTCGGCGGAATAGATCGAGGCGAAGCCCATGCTCAGGGTGGCGAGGAAGGTGGCGTCGCGGCGATTCAGGGTAATGCGCACGCTATGGGCGTCCGGCGCCTCGACCTTGGCGATCAGGCTGGGCCACTGCATCGACTGGGCGTGTGGGTAACCGCTGGCGGCCACCGCATGCCAGGGGTGCTGCTCGTCGAGCATGCGCTGGAAGCTGAACAGCACGTCCTGAGAATCGAGGTGGCGGCTGGGCGTGAAGTCGGCGCTGTGGTGAAATTGCACGTCGTCGCGCAGCGTGAAGTCGTAGACCAGGCCGTCGGCGGAGATCGACCAGCTGCGCGCCAGGCTCGGCAGTAGCTTGCCTTGCTCGGCGTCGAATTCGACCAGGCGGTTCATCAGCATGTCTGCCGAGGCATTGGTAGTGGTCAGCGAGTTGTACTGCACCACGTCGAAACCCTCAGGGCTGGCTTCGGTGCATATGCTGAGGGTGGCAGCCTGGGTCAGGATCGGGGTGCACAGTAGAGCAGCGAGCAACAGGCGCATGGTGAGGTCCTCATTCCTGGCGTTGACGGCAAGCTTGCAACCCTAGTCGATTTGCCGGGCGCTGAATACCTGATCGAGGCGACGAGCGGTCAAATCTTGATCAGGCCCCAACGGGCCGGCCCCCGGCGGGTCTGCTGACCCGGGGTTGTGTTTTATCCTGCAGTTTTCCTTGTTGCTCCCAGGGCTTTCTGGTATAAAGCAGCGCTCTTTTCTAGGGGCCCGGTTCTTGCGCTATCCAGTGCGCCCGGTAAGACCCTCGAGAAACGCGGCGCCGAGCGCCAATGACATTGAGTTTAAGCGGCCAACCCATGCCGGGTTGGGCATGTGGTTTTAGAGGGCTGAGGCATGTCGAGAGTCTGTCAAGTTACCGGTAAGGGTCCGGTAACCGGGAACAACATTTCCCACGCAAACAACAAAACCCGTCGTCGTTTCCTGCCGAACCTGCAGCACCATCGCTTCTGGGTCGAGTCCGAGAAGCGCTTCGTGCGTCTGCGCGTATCTGCCAAAGGCATGCGTGTTATCGACAAGCGTGGCATCGATGTAGTGCTGTCCGAGCTGCGCGCTCGCGGCGAAAAGGTTTAAGGAGAGAGTCATGCGTGAACTGATCCGTTTGGTGTCCAGCGCCGGTACCGGCCACTTCTACACCACCGACAAGAACAAGCGCACCACCCCTGACAAGATCGAAATCAAGAAATTCGATCCGGTCGTACGCAAGCACGTGATGTACAAGGAAGCCAAGATCAAGTAATTGATCGGCTGCCTGACGAAGAAGCCCGCCTTTCGGCGGGCTTTTTTATGCCTGAGGTTTTTGTCGTTGGGCAATTTTCAGGGCAGTCTGCCAATGCCGGCTGACTTCGCGTAAAGCCGCGGTTTAGACTGCGCCGCTACCATGGAGCTGACCTCTTTCTCAGGTTTGCACGGAATGCCGGCGCAAGCGCTCCCCCTTCGCTATCGTCCAGAGGCTCGCATGACCGCTTCAGCTCACAGTGTGGAAGTTCTGATCGCCGAGGCTGACCCCTGGACGTCCAACCTGTTGCAGCAGTTGGTGCTCGACGTGCGCAGTGATGCCCACGTGCTGCAGTTCAGCGATGGCCAGGCAGCACTGGCGCGCTGCAAACGTCGCCTACCTGATCTGGTGATCGCCGATGGCGAGCTGCCGGGGCTCGATGGTCTGGAGTTGCTGCGACAACTGCGTCGGCATCCACGTACACCGGCGCTGCCGTTCGTACTGATCAGTGGCCGTCTGGATGCCAGCAGCGTGCGGGCCGCAAGGCCACTGGCGCCCAGTGCTTACCTGGGCAAACCCTTCAATGCTGAAAGCCTGCGTCAGCGTCTGCTGGCACTACTGCCCTCACCAGTGGCAGCGGTAGTGGTTCGTCAGCCGCTGCTGGTCAGTGACCTGCGCGACTTTCTCGATACGGTGCGCGAAGAGGGGCAGGGTGCGCCGTTGCTCAGCGACGTGCGCAATGCCGTGAGCCAGGGGTTGCAGAGCGGCGAGCAGGACCTCGGCGAGCTGGAGGCCGTGTTCGGCAGTGACCCGCAGATCACCGCGTTGCTGATCGCCGCTGCCAGCACCGCCGCGCAGCATCAGGGCGTGCCTTGTCATACCCTGGTCCAGGCACTGCATCGTTTGGGCGTGGCGCGCACGCTGAACCTGGTGCTCGGCCTGGCGGTGCAGCGCAACGCCCAGTTGCGCGACCCGCGCCTGGCCGAGCTGGCCAGCCACACCTGGCAACAAGCGCGGCGCAGTGCCGAGCTGGCGCGCTGGCTGGCGTTGGAGCTGAAGCTGGATGCGGAGTTGTGTTACACCGCTGGCCTGCTGCACAACCTGGGGGAGCTGGCGCTGCTGCGCAGCCTGCAGGACTGGCAGGAAGCTGGCGGTGAATTGAGCGATGAGCAGATCGCCGATGCGATGCCGCGCCGCTCGGCGAGCTTCGGCTCGGCCTTGCGTATCCGCTGGCGTCTGCCCTTCGGTCTGCGCGAGTTGATCGCGGCGTTCTACGGCCTGGGCAGTGGCGTGTTCTCGCGTGAGGCACTGGTGCTCAACCTCAGCGGCTTGCTGCTGGCGCTACCGGCCAACGAAGCACCTAAAAGCCTGGTCGAGGCGCGTTGCGTGCGCATGTTGCGATTGGACCCGGCGCTGCTCGAGCGCCTGCCGGCGGCGCTCTATCAGGCTTCCTGAGTGCCGTGGCGACGCGCATCGTCGGCCAGTTGCCGCAAGGGCTGCGGGCGACCAACGAAGTAGCCTTGAGCGTAGTCGATGCCCAGGCGGCGCAGGCAGTCCAGGCTGGCCTGGGTCTCGACGAACTCGGCGACGGTGAGTAGTCCTAGCTGTCCGGCGATCTGGCGCATGGAGCCGACCATGGCCTGGTTGATCGGGTCGTTCTCGATGCCACTGATGAAGCTGCCGTCGATCTTGAGAATATCCAGCGGCAGGTGACGCAGATAAGCGTAGGAGGCGAAGCCGCTGCCAAAGTCATCCAGGGCGACTTTCAGCCCCTTGCTGCGTAGCTCCTCGATCCACTGGGCGGAGACGCCCAGCTCACCCAGGGCGACCATTTCCGTCACCTCGATACACAGTTTGCCGGGCGGCAAGCCGTGGTACTGCAGTTCGTCCTGCAGCAGGCGATGGAAGGTGCAGTCGAGCAACGAGCTGGCGCTGAGGTTGACGTTGACCTGGGCCAGTTGCGCCAGGTGCCGTGGGTTGGCTGCCAGCCAGGCACACAAGTGCTGGACGACCCAGCGGTCGATGGCGCCGAGAAAATCGTAGCGCGCCGCCGCGTCGAGAAACTGCGCTGGGCTGATCCACTCGCCGCTCTGTGGGTCGCGGTAACGCAGCAGCACTTCATAGTGCAGGCCGCTGGCCGCGTTCTGCAGCGCCTGCACCGGTTGGAAGAACAGCTCGAAATGACCGCGCTCGGTGGCCTCGCGCAGGCGGGTGATCCACTGCAGTTGGCGTTGATGTTCGAGCAGGGCGCCGTCGGCCGGGTTGAACTGCTGCACACGGTTGCGGCCCTGATGCTTGGCCAACTGGCTGGCGCTGCTGGCCCAGTTCAGCGCGGTTTCCCAGTCGCGTACGCCGGAGCTGAGCGCGAGCATGCCGATACTGGCGTGCAGGCGGAAGGGCCGTCCTTGCCAGGTGAAAACGAACTGCTCGACGGCTCGGCGCAACTGCTCGGCCTGGCTCAGCGCGGCGTCGTCATCGACTTCACGCAGGAGAATAGCGAACTCGTCGCCGCCAACGCGGGCCAGCTCGGCATGGCGCGGTAGCTGATGCAGCAACTGGCCGGCCAGCTGTTTCAGCAACTGGTCGCCGGCCGAATGGCCGAACAGGTCGTTGACCTGCTTGAAGCGATCCAGCCCCAGCAGCAGCAGGTGGCTGAAGCGCCGTTTGGCTGCGCCGCTGAGGGTTTCCGAAAGCAGTCTTTCTAGCTCGCGACGATTCAGCAGGCCGGTCAGGGCATCGTGGGCGGCCAGCTGTTGCAGGCGTTCTTCCAGTGCTCGGCGCTCGCTGAGGTCGACCACGATGCCTTCGATGGACTCCTGATGCGGGCGCAGGTGCAGCGACAGGTAGACCCAGCGGGGGCGCTGCTCGAGGTCGTACAGCTGGCACTCGCAACTGACCGCGCCGGCCTGCACGTCAAGTTGCAGCAGCAGCCAGCGCCACTGGGTTTCCCCCACCAGGCTCTGCAGGGACAGCTGGCTGAGATCGTCCGGCAGGGTCTCGCTGCCAAGCAGGCGCGCCAGGCTCGGGTTGGCTTCCAGCAACTGGCCGTCGCGCTGGCAGCGGAAGATGCCTTCGCCGCTGTGGCGGAACAGCGCCTGGTACTGCTCCAGATTGTCGATGGCCTGCTCCTGGCTGCTCAGCAGCACGCGGCGTACGCGTTCCAGCTGCTTGTCGAGCAGGGCGCCGAACAGCAGCATGCTCAGCGCCGGCAGGTAGGCATACAGCGCATAGAAGCCGGCAGGCAGCGGAATCAGCCCGGCGCGGCTCAGCGGCACCAGCAGCATCAGCACCAGCGCCGCGCTCCAGCACACCAGATAGCCGGGCGCGTAGGGACGGCGCTGATGGACGCCAAGCACCATCAGCAGCAGTTGGTAAAGCCCGGTGGCCAGGGTCAGCAGGTTGAGGGTCTGATAGGCGTGGGGGTGGTCGACGAAGACGCCGCCGAGGCTGACCAGCAAGGTGGCCGCGAACAAGGCGTCGCGCAGCCAGCGCATACGGCCCAGGTGCAGGCCCAGGGCACTGGCGATGAACAGCGAGCTGAAGATCATCATCCCGGCAGTGGGCAGGTTGACCAGCAACTTGGGCAGCAGCGACCACTGCGGCCAGAGCAGGCCGGCCAGGTTGTACAGGCTGGCGTTGTACAGCGCCACGCACAACGAGGTGAGGCTGAAGTAGGCCAGTTGCGCTTCGCGCAAGGTGCTGTACTTGACCAGATAGAACAGCGCCAGGGCGAGCAGTGCACCGATCAGCAGGCCGCTCTGCAGCCAGCTGTAGGCGATCAGTTGTTGGCCCTGCGCGGCACCGACGACCTGCAGCGGCAGGTTGATCGCCGAATGACTCTCTACGCGCAGCAGCAGGCTGTGAGGGCCTTCGCCCAGACGTGGCAGGTTGAGCAGGAACTGGGGGTAGGGCTCGCCACGCTGGGCGAACGGACGTTTTGCGCCGCTGTACAGCGGGCCGAGCGGCGTGTCGCCGTCGAACAGCCATATCTCCAGGTCATCGAGGAAGGTCTGGCCAATGATCAGTTGCAAGCGTTCTGCCGGCGGTGTTTGCAACTGCACGGCAAGCCACCAGGCGCTGCGGGTGTAGCCGATGCGCGCAGTGCCGTGCACCTCTTGGCCTTCCGCGCCGATGCGCTGCAGCACTTCGCTGGCGGTCAAATGGCCGCTGGGGTCTTCCAGCAGCACACTGCGCTCGATGCTCACTGGCGATACCAGATCGGCGGCACTGAGCTTGAGCAACGGCAGCGCGCTATCCGCCCAGGCCGGTATGACGCAGGCCAGGCAGAGCAGCAATAGCAGTGAGCGAAACGGGCGGAGCATCCAGGGCGCCTCATGGCTACTACGAGGGCGCCGAAGTCCGATGGACACTGTTCTGTCTGAGGAGCGGTCGGGCGCATGTGGATTCTAGCCGACTACTGGCGTGATGATTGCGCTGCGAGTCTCATCCGTCTGGATCGCGCGACGAATGACGACTTACAGCACGTCACAAGTTTCTTGCGGTCAACGGTTGCGGTTACGCAGGTGTAACGACACTCTCTTTGCCCGAGTGTGACTTTGCTGTGTCGTGGCAGGCGTCAGAGCCCGCAGAATGGTCTGCCCTGCTGCACGAGCATGAATTGGACTATCGAGCTTTCAAACGCTGTGCCGGCCAAGTGCCGAGCCAGTACCGCGACGGATGCAATTAACGCATGACCCAGTACGACCTGATTCTGGCCGGGGCCGGCCATGCCCACCTTGGTGTGTTGCGCCGCTGGGCGTTGGTGGAGCGCCCGCCAGGCCGTATCGCCTTGCTCAGCCCGGGCCCGGAAGCCTGGTACGCCGGCATGCTGCCGGGGCTGATCAGTGGCCGTTTCAGCCCGGCAGATTGCCGCGTGGAGCTGCAGCCACTGTGCCGCGCGGCCAAGGTCGAGCTGATCGAGGGCGAGATCGCTGCGCTCGATGCCGATGCGCGCATCCTGCAACTCGGCGATGGTCGTAGCCTGCAGAGCGAGTGGTTGTCGCTCAGCGTCGGTGCCGGTATGGCCATTCCTCCGCAGCAGGGCGATGGCATGCAGGTGCTGGCTGCCAGACCCATCGAGCGGCTGCTCGAAGGCTGGCAGCAGTGGCAGGCCGAGCCACGCCGCATGGCGATTCTCGGTGGTGGCGCTGGTGGGGTGGAACTGGCCCTGGCGCTGGCCGACAAGGTGCCGGCGCTGGCACTGTTCTGTGGCGGATCGTTGCTCGACGGGCTGGCCCCCGGGCTGCGCCTGCGCGCGCTGGGGCATCTGCGTCAGCGTGGAGTGCAGGTGCGCGAGCACTGCCCGATCGGCCGAATAGAGGATGACTGGCTGCTCAGTGGTGACGAGCCGGTGTGGCGCGGAAGGCGCCTGCTGCTGGCCAGCGGTGCGCGTCCCTGGCCGTGGCTGACGGCGAGCCAACTGGCCAGCGATGCAGCCGGATTCATCGCCATTCGCCCGACCCTGCAGTGCGAGTCCCACGCGCAGATCTTCGCCGTCGGTGACAGCGCCAGTCTCGATGGCATGCGCCGCAGCGGCCGTTTCGCGGTGCGCCAGGCACCGGTACTGAGCTTCAATCTGCAGGCCGCGCTGCAGGGGCGCCCGCTGCGCCCGTATCGCGCGCAGTGGCAGAGCCTGGCTCTGCTCGCCACTGGCGACGGCGGGGCGCTGCTAGGGTGGCACGACTGGAGTGCCGGCGGGCAGCTGTACGGTCATTGCAAGGACTGGCTGGACCGGCGTTTCGTGAAACGCCATCGCATGGTGGGGTAGCCGGCCATCGAGGCCGAGACGCAGTGCTCTTGCGGCCGTTCGCTAATGTCGCACGGTTAGGCGTCGATACAGTGGATGGACACCTGGCAAAGGTTGCGCTGGCGGCGTGTTCGATCAGCCTGCCAGGGGCCTGACCGTCTAAATCCATGGCAGTGTGCTACCAAAGTTTTATAGTGCTGGTGCTTCCAAGCTGCTCGAATCCCGGTCATGGTGCCCGACCTGCACACGCTTATTTTTCGTCGGGCCTGTCTTACGCGTAGCCTGCTGCCCAGGTTGCGTGGGATATTCAAGGAGAGAACCCGCCGTGACCCCGTCCGCCTACAGCGCCTCGCCGCGCACCAGAACAAGAACTCTGAGGTCGGTCATGCAAGCTGCCTTTGTCCGTTCGCCTGTTGCCTGTCTTCTCCACGCCCTGGGGTTGGCTGCGTTGATGCTGGTCTACCAGCAGGTGCAGCTACCGCCCTATGTCAGCGTGTTGTCTTTCCTGCTGCTGGCGCTGTGGCCCTGGCTGGGACCATGGCAGCGCCGCGACGACGGTTCGCCTGCCACGGAGCAGGTCACCAGCGCTGACTTCGTCGAGCTCAGCCGCGGGCTGTCGCGCCATACCTGTCACAACGCGCTATCCGCAGCCAAGGTGGCCCATGCGGTCAAGCACCTGGCCGGTCGCCTGCAATCGCAACTGACGGCGGTGCAGCAGGTCAGCCAGGCCGCCGAGGCCATCACCCACACCGAGCAGGACAGCGCCGCCCGCGCCGAGCACACCTTGAGCGCGGCCCGATATGTGCGTGAGGCCAGCGCTAACGGTCAGGCCGAACTCAATCAGGCCATCGAGCGCATGCAGCAACTCAGCGCGCAGACCCTGGCCAGCCGTGAGCTGATCGACGGTCTCGGCAGCCGTACCGAACAGATCGAACAGGTCACCCAGGTGATCCAGTCCATCGCCAGCCAGACCAACCTGCTGGCACTCAATGCGGCCATCGAGGCCGCGCGCGCCGGTGAGATGGGCCGGGGCTTTGCCGTGGTCGCCGACGAGGTGCGCAACCTCGCTGCGCGCACCGCCAGTGCCACCGAGGAAGTCAGCCAGATGATCGCCGACATTCGCCAGCAGAGTACGGCGGTGGTCGCGCATATCCAGCGTCAGAGCGTCGAGCTGGAGCAGGCGGCGCAGCAGATAGAGACGGCCGGCAGCCGCCTGCACGGTATTGCCGACCAGGCCGAGGAAGTCGAGCAGCAGGTGGCGCAGATCAGCGCCGGCACGGCGGACAACCACCAGCGTCTGGCCAGCCTGTCGGCTGCTGCGCTGCAATTGCAGGACGACGTGCAGGGCAGCGAAGGGCAGACGCGGCAACTGGCCGATGCTGCCGAACAGTTGGTTGGCCAGGCCGAGACGGTCAGCGAGCAGCTCGCCGAAGTGGGCCTGGATGATTACCACCAGCGCGCCTTTGACCTCGCCCGCGAAGGCGCAGCAGCGATCGCGGCGCAGTTCGAGCAGGACCTGCAGGTCGGTCGCATCAGCCTCGATGATCTGTTCGACCGTCGCTACCAACCAATCGCCGGCACCCAGCCACAGAAGTACCGCACCCGCTTCGATCAGTACGCCGACCAGGTGCTGCCGGCGTTGCAGGAGCCCTTGCTCAAGCGCCATGAAGGGCTGGTCTTCGCCATCTCCACCACCCCGGAAGGCTACGTGGCGACCCATAACGCCGCGTTCAACCACCCGCCCAGCGGCGACCCGGCGGTGGATGCGACCCGCAGCCGCGGCAAGCGCCTGTTCAACGACCGCACCGGCATCCGCTGCGGCAGCCACAAGCAGGCGCTGCTGCTGCAGACCTACATGCGCGATACTGGCGAGCTGATGCACGACTTGTCAGTGCCGATCATGGTGCAGGGCAAGCATTGGGGCGGTTTGCGTCTGGGTTATCGGCCGGAGCCTTAAGGTGCTCACGGCGCACCCTGCTGGGCGGTGTTGGTTCGTCAGTGGATTGTTTAGTCGGCGCACAACCAAGCGTATGAAAAACCCGATTTAACGCACCTCAAACCCTGTGCGACGCTGCCAAACCATGATCTCCCTGGCCTGCCAAGTCCATGCTCCGCTGTACCGCGCTCCCGCGCGGCGGCGCTTGTTGGAGCGGTTAAACCCGCTGCTGACGATCATTCTCGCCTTCTGGGCGCTGTGGCATTGCCGCCACGCCCGCCCGCCGGACGCCGTCTCCGCCCGCTGAATACCGATGGCTGCGCCATGCCCGCAGCCGCTGCTATCACCTTGTCTGCCTGTGTAACCTGTTCACGAATCGAACGGGCCGTGCGGACACCGAGCGCCGAACTGGCGCAAGCGAGCGCAACATGACGACTTTCGCCACCGTGCAGGAAGCTCAGGACTTCCTGGCGAGTAACCCCGATATCGAGCTGATCGAGCTATTCATTCTCGACGCCAATGGCGTGCCGCGCGGCAAGCTGCTGCACCGCGAGGAATTGCTGGCGCTGTACCAGAGCGGCCGGCCGCTGCCGAGCACCATGCTTGGCCTGTCCATCCAGGGCGAGGATGTCGAGGATTCCGGCCTGGTCTGGGAGGTGGGCGATATCGACTGTCGCGCCTATCCGCTGCCCGGCAGCCTGGTGCGCCTGCCCTGGCGGCAGATGCCCACCGCCGCCGTGCAGGTGTCGATGCACCCGACCGAAGGCCTGCCGGCCACGCCGGCCGATCCGCGTCAGTTGCTGATCCGCGTGATCGAGCAGCTCGAAGCCGAGGGTTATTACCCGGTGATGGCCTGCGAGCTGGAGTTCTATCTGCTCGACCAGAAGCGTGATTCCGAGGGGCGCCCACAGCCGGCGCTGGACGCCGACGGTGGCCGTCCACGGCAGACCCAGGTCTACGGCCTGCGCGAACTGGAACAGATCGAACCTTTCCTGCGCGACCTCTATGCCGCCTGCAAGGCGCAAGGTATTCCCGCGCGCACGGCGATTTCCGAATACGCCCCCGGCCAGGTGGAAATCACCCTGGAACATGGCCCGGTGCTGGCGGCGATGGATCAGGCGGTACGTTACAAGCGCCTGGTCAAGGGCGTGGCGCACCGTCACTGGATGCAGGCCTGCTTCATGGCCAAGCCATTCGACCATCTGGCCGGCACCGGCATGCATATGCACGTCAGCCTGGCCGATGCGCAGGACAACAACCTGTTCGCCAGCGAAGATCCTGCCGGCACGCCGCTGCTGCGCCAGGCGGTTGGCGGCATGCTCGCCAGCCTGCTCGACTCGCTGCTGCTGTTCTGCCCCAACGCCAACTCCTACCGGCGTTTTCAGGCCAACAGCTATGCGCCGCTGGCGCCAACCTGGGGTGTGGATAACCGTACCGTCAGCCTGCGCGTGCCGGGCGGGCCCGCCAATACCCGGCATGTCGAGCATCGTATCTGTGGCGCCGATGCCAACCCCTATCTCGCCGCGGCGGCGATTCTTGCCGGGATTCACCGTGGTATTCGTGATCGCCTCGACCCAGGAGCGCCGGTGGAAGGCAATGGCTACGCCCAGGCCAAGACTCTGCTGCCGACCGAGTGGCTGGCGTCGATCCAGGCACTGGAGCGCTCCAGCTGGGCGCGTGATGCCTTTGGTGCCGAATTCCTCAAGGTCTTTCTCGCCGTCAAGCGTGCCGAGTATCGCCAGTTCATGGGTGAAGTCGGTGAGCAGGATTGGCGTTGGTATCTGAGCAACGCCTGACTGAACAGCATCGCGGCTGAAGCGGAGTGCCGCCCAGCCGTTCCTACGAAGTGTGCACCCCATGTAGGAGCGGCTTCAGCTGCGAATTCTCCAGATTTACTGGTGCGCACAGCCTAGTCGGCCCCGCGACACCCAACGGCGGTGCCGCCGCTACAAGGATTTTGCAATGAACACAATCAAGCAACCCGTCAAACCCGCCGCCGAGCGCGCGCCGTCTTACTACTCGGCGTCGCTCAATTTCGAGACCGACTACCCGACACTGCAGGGCAGCGTGACCGTCGACGTGGCCATCATCGGCGGCGGTTTCACCGGCATCGCCACGGCGGTGGAGCTGGCCGAGCGCGGCCTCAAGGTCGCCGTGGTGGAAACCAACAAGGTCGGCTGGGGCGCCAGCGGGCGTAACGGCGGCCAGGTCACCGGTAGCCTCTCCGGCGACGAGGCCATGCGCAAGCAAATGCGCAACACGCTGGGCGAGGAGGTGGATGACTTCATCTGGCACCTGCGCTGGCGCGGCCACGAGATCATCAAGAACCGCGTGGCCAAGTACGGCATCGACTGCGACCTCAAGCACGGCCATCTGCATACGGCGATGAAAGCCAGCCATATGGACGAGCTCAAGGCCACCTACGATGAAGCGCTGCGTCGCGGTATGGGCGGCGATGTCACCCTGCTCGATGCGGCTGGCGTACGTGCGCAACTGGGCAGCGAGCTGTACTGCGGCGCGCTGAAGAACACCCGCAACATGCACCTGCACCCGCTCAACCTGTGCCTCGGCGAAGCCAAGGCCGCCGAGAGTCTGGGCGCGCTGATATTCGAACATTCCGAGGTGCTGGATATCGTCCACGGCCCGCGTCCGGCGGTGGTCACCACGGGCGGGCGTATCGAGGCCAAACAGGTGCTGCTAGCCGGCGACGTCTACCACAAGCTGGAACGGCGCAAGCTCAAGGGCATGATCTTCCCGGCCATGGGCGGCATCGTCACCACCGCGCCGCTGGGCGAGCTGGCCCGTGAGATCAACCCGCAGGATCTGGCGGTGTACGACTGCCGCTTCGTACTCGACTACTACCGCCTGACCGGTGACGGCCGCCTGCTGTTCGGCGGCGGCGCCAATTACTCCGGGCGCGATTCGCGCGATATCGCCGGCGAGCTGCGCCCGTGCATCGAGAGCACCTTCCCGCAGCTCAAGGGCGTGCAGATCGACTACCAGTGGAGCTGCGCCATGGGCATCGTGATGAACCGCATCCCGCAGTTGGGCAAGCTCTCGTCCAATGTCTGGTACTGCCAGGGCTACTCCGGCCACGGCGTGGCCACCACTCACATCATGGGCGAGATCATGGCCAAGGCGATCACTGGTGATCTGGAGCAGTACGACACCTTCGCTGCCTGCAAGCACATCAAGGTGCCGCTGGGCGACCAGCTCGGCAACCCGATGCTGGCAGCCGGCATGTGGTACTACCAGATGCTGGAAAAGCTGCGCTGAAGCGCAGGGGATGACCCGGGCGGTAGCAATTGGCGGCAGTCGTGCTCCGCTCGGGTCATCGACTTAGAGATGATGGGAGTCATTTCTCGCTTACATCAGCTCTCTGCAGGCCTCGGGCGTTTGTAAGCCATACCAACAGAGTGCGGCGCGGTGTGAACGAAGCCAAATTGCGCGTACAGGTCTTGTGCTGGCCCATCCGCAATAAGGCTCACGTAGCCACTTTCCGGCACATGGGTTTCGATGAACTGCAGAATCTCGCCCATGATGCGCTTGCCGAGCCCTTTGCCCTGATGTTCCCTGAGAACGGCGATGTCCACGACTTGAAAGAAACAGCCTCCGTCACCGATCACGCGGCCCATTCCAACGGGTTGGCCGTCATGCAGGATTTGCACGGCAAACAGGCTGTTAGGTAAGCCACGTGCGGCGGCCTCATCGGTCTTTGCGCTAAGGCCAGAGCCGACTCGAAGCGCTTGATAGACCTGAGCGGATGGCGTTTCTAACAGGCAGGAGTAAATGCTCAATGGGATCTCCGAACTGGAAAAAATCTTGTGGCGCCAGTTTGAACCCAATTAGAGAGTGGAGAAGGTTCATGGGGCAAATCGGATCACTCCAGTAACGCCTGCTTTTTTCACTCCGAGCGACGATCGCCAATTCGCCGGTCATCTGCCTCGGGTACTTGCCCTGATGCTATTTGGCGTAGGCGCTCGGCTCACGGGTGGCTTGTGCCGCCGTCTCGCGGTACTGCACTGCGATCAGGATGCCCGGACAGTGGCGCTGTCGCCGGACCTGATTCACGCTCAGCGATGAACGCTGCGGGCTTTGACCCGTCTGCGTTGAGCTGCAGGATGCGCTTGGGTCGGCCCTGTTCATCGAAGAACACCTGGCCTAGGCCGGCGCTGTTCCACAAGCGTTCACCCGAGCGGCTGCGGTCGGGGATAAGCGGGGTGACGCGCATGCGGCGGCGTTTGGTCAGCCAGTTGAGCGGCGACCAGGGCGCGTAGAGCCAGCGATTGAGGCGGTCGAACCAGTCCAGCAGGTCGGCCGGGAATTCGTTCTTGATGCCGCTGCTGGTGATCTGCCAGATGGTCGGGCTGGCGCGGCGGTGGCGGATGTTCACGCGGTAGACGAAGGAGTAGTGCACGTCGCCGGAGAGGATGACGAAATCTCTTGGCGTACGTGAATGGCGGAAGATGTTCATCATCACGCTGGCCGCGCCGCGGTGGGCCATCCAGTTTTCTGCGTCGACCATCAGCGGGTGGCCGGCGAGTGTGAAGAGTTTCTGGATGCCCTCGATCAGTTTCACGCCGAACATTGGCGCCGCTGAAACGATGATGCAGCTGGGGTGATCGAGCAGCGCCTGCTGGAAGTCGCACAGCGCCTCCCAGTCCATCAGCCCCGAGGGTTTCGACAGGTGCCCTTCGCTGCGCCAACGCCGTGTGCGGGTATCCAGTACCAGCAGCGCCGGCGTGCTCGGCAGCACGTAGTGCCACTGTTCGAAGCCCTGCAACTGGTCGATCAGTGCGTCCTGCGCCTTGGCCTGCAGATGGTCGTCCTGGCGCTGCTCAAGCAGTTCGCGAAAGGCCTGCAGCGGCTCCTCGAACACGTCCGGGTTATTGCCCCAGCCCTGGCACAGCAGGTAGGCGAGCAGGGCGTTGCCGATGATGCGTTTGGAGAACGGATGGCCGTAGGCGGTCTGCTCCCAGCGCGCGGAGAGGTTCCAGTCATCGGTGACGTCGTGGTCGTCGAAGATCATCAACGTCGGCAGGTGGGCGAATACCCGCGCGACCTGGCCAAGATTCTGGCGGAACGCATCGATACGCTCGCGCTCGTTGGCGTAACGCTGCTGTTGTTCTTCATCCAGCGGCGGCTGCTTTTCGCTGATCAGTGTCCAGGGCACCGGCGACCAGACCAGTAGGTACATGGCGATCATCTCGGCGAAGGTCACCAGGTGGTTGTCGGCACTGTTGCTGGTAAAGACCGGCTTTTCCACCCCGCCGAAGAACTTGTCGCGCAAGGTCTGGTTGCTCTTCACCGCGGGCAGCAGTTCGGCGCGCTGGTAGTAGCCGACCGGGTTGGCGTAGAGCGCCTGGCTGTCCTCGACCACGGCACCTTCGAGAAATTCGTCAAACAGGCCGAGGCGGGCGATCAGTTGGTGGATGGCGCACAGCAATGGGCCGGCGACATCGTCGACGTAGACCTGGTCGCCGCTCATCAGCAGCAGGGCCGGGCGCTGCTTGGCTTCGGGCTGACTTGCGAGCAGGCGGTCGGCGCAGAGCAGGCCATCATCGGCAGCGTGGTGCGGCTTGCGGCAGGAGCCATGGAGCAGGTGATCGACACGCGAGCGCAGGACGAAATCGGCATGCTCAGCGCCGTCATGCATCAGGTGCGGTGCCCAGTCGCGCATGCCTTGCGGATCATCGTCAGCGACGATCTGCAGGTCATAGGCGATGCGTACGTCTTGCGGTAGGGCCTGCGCAAGGGGCAGGTCGATCAGATGCAACACGGCGTGTCGGCCGAGCGGCAGTTGCTGGCAGTGTTCGTCCAGTGCATGTGTCTGCTGCGTCTGGCCTTCGGGCTGCAGCCACAGTTGCAGGCTCAGCTCGCGACTCGCCACCAGCCACAGTACCAGGCGGCCGGGCTCCAGGCGGCGCAGCAGCGGGCCGGCGAGCACATCGGGCAGCGGAGCGGAGGCATTGTCTGGCATCGGCACGGTACTTCCTGCGGATAAATGAACAGGGCTTGGACAGTGGCAGGACGCCAGCGGTTCAGGAGGCCAGCTGGCGCAGGTGCTCGATGTCGAGAATTTCGATTTCGCCGTAGGTCAGTTGCACCACGCCTTGTGCCTGCAGTTCCTTGAGGATCTGGTTGGTGGTCTGACGTGACAGCGAGAGCATCAGCGCCAACTGTTCCTGGGCCAGGTGCAGCACCCGGCGCGGTTCGCTGTCACCGTAGTTTTCGGCGATCAGCAGCAGGCGTCGGGCCAGGCGCGGCGCGGCGGGCAGCAGGCTCATGTCTTCCAGGGCGAGAAAGGCCAGGCGCAGCTTGTGGCTCATCAGTAGGGCAAAGTCGCGCCAGTGTTGCGGCTGGCGTTCGAGCAGGGCGAGCAGCTCGGCCTGTGGCAACAGCAGCAGGGTGCTGGCGCTTTCGGTGAAGGCATCGTGGGTGCGCGGCAAACCATCGAACAGGGAAATCTCGCCGAACCAGTAAGGCGGCTCGACCAGTGTCAGCAGCGCCTCCTTGCCGTTCTCGCTGACCGCGCCAACGCGCACGGCACCTTCGACCACCGCGTACAGCCCGCTGGGTTTGTCGCCACGGCGGAACAGCCGCTGGCCGGCGTCCAGGCGCTGCACATGGGCCATGTCCAAAAGGCTCTGGCTAAGCGCGGCTGGCAAGGCGGCGAACCAGTGCCCCTGGTTCAGTTGGCTGAGGTAATGGTGGGGATCGGGCATTGCGGCTCCTGTGAGGTTGCGCGGCGGTGCGGCCATCCCTGCCATTGTCGGCTAGCCGACAGTGCGACGAGCCACGGCGAGGTGATCATGCTCTGGCCCGTTTCACACATGAGGACGATAACAATGAAAACCCTCGTCGATCACCTGGCGCAGTATGCCGCCTACCACCGCGACCGACGCAACATCGCCAGCCATTTCATCGGCATCCCGATGATCGTGCTGGCCGTCGCCGTGCTGCTGTCGCGGCCAGGTTTCGAAATCGCTGGCCTGTGGCTGGCGCCTGCCACGCTGACGGCGCTGGCTGCCGCCTTGTTCTATCTGCGTCTGGATACCCGCTTCGGTTTGCTCATGGCCGTGCTGCTGGGGCTGTGCCTGTGGGCCGGTGCCAGCCTGGCGGTCGCCTCCACGGCCTTGTGGCTGACGGCAGGCATTGGCCTGTTCGTGGTCGGTTGGGTGATCCAGTTCGTTGGCCATTACTACGAAGGGCGCAAGCCGGCGTTCGTCGATGACGTCATGGGGCTGATCGTTGGTCCGCTGTTCGTGGCCGCTGAACTGGCTTTCCTGCTCGGCCTGCGCAAGGAAGTCGAACATGCCGTGGTGGAGATCGCCGGCCCGACCTGCATCCGCGAGAAGAAGGCGCTGGCCTGACTGCTGTTGTTCGTCGCGGCTAAAGACCCTCCCACAATTCCAAGAGGTCGTGGGAGGGGCTTTAGCCGCGAGCCTTTCTAGAACATCTCCATCCACTGCGCCGTCATCGAGCGTGCGTGGCGGTCCACGGTGATGGGGGCGAAGGGACGGCCGGAAACGCTCTGCAGGGTGTTGCTCTGGCTGTTCATATCGGCCAGCGCGGCGCGCAGGTAGCTCCAGCGTGTCTGCAGCTTGCTCACCTGTGGGTCGGATTGGTCCTTGAGCGCTTGCAGTTCAGTGTCGATGGCCGGCAGCAGCAGGCGTTCGTCCTGGCCGAGGTAGGTGCCGGGTTGTTCCCGAGCGATCTCGAAGGTGCCCAGGTAGGAGCGGCTGAGGTATTGCACGCTGAGGTACTCGACCTTGGCCGCCAGTTCGCTCTGGCCTTCGGCGCTCGGCAGGGCCCGGGCTGCGCTGAGAAAGTCGCGCAGGGCACGGCTGAGGTCTTCGGGGAAGCGCCAGGGCACGTTCTCGTCACCGGGGCCATAGGAAACACCGTTGCGCAATTGGGTAACGAGTGCCTGATGGGCGTTGGTGAGTTCGGCGCTGCCCTGCGGCAGGCTCTGCATGGCACCGGCCAGAGCGGCCAGGTCGGCTTCCAGGCGCTGCTGATGGGTCTTCTGGAAACCTTCGCCACGTAACAGCATCAGGCTGCTGGTGGCGCGGCTGGCGTGTACCTGAATCTGTTCCTGCGGGCTGACGGCTTCGGCGAAGGCCATTGGCGAGAGCCCGACGAAGAGTCCGAGCGACCAGAGAAAAGCATGACGCAACAGTGCTTTACAGCGCATCAGGGGTGCTCCTTGTTATTGTTTTGAGCAGGTATGCATTGGCAGCGTCAACGACGCAGCGCCAAGACTACTGCGCCAAGCGTAGCGGAGCATGACCCGAAAGAGTGATTTCGTCGGAAATCGCTACCGTTCAGAGGCTTTTATTCAGATTGCGCAGGTACTCGGCGGTGAAGGCGTCGGCGGGGAAGAAGGTCTCCAGTGCCAGCTCGGCCAGGGTCACGTCATTCGGCGTGCCGAACACCGTGATGGTGCTGATCAGGCTGAGTACGCCTTGCTCGCTGTGCAGTTGCAGCGGCACCAGTACGGCCTCGCTCGGTGGCGCAGGGACTTCTGCTGGCGCTGGGTAGCCGCGCAGCTCATCGAGCAGTCTGAACAGGGCTTCATCGCCGCTGATTTCCGCGTCGCGCTGCAGGCGCATCAGCAGGTGGGCGCGCCACAGCGCCAGGTTGGCGATGCGCGGTGCCAGGCCTTCGGGATGCAGTGACAGGCGCATCACGTTGAGCGGCGGGCCGAGCAGGAAATCCGGCATGCCGGCGAGAAAGGGGCCGACCGAGGCGTTGGCTGCCAGCAGATTCCACTGTCGGTCGATGGCCAGCGCCGGATAGGGCTCATGGGCCTTGAGCAACTGCTCAATGGCCTGGCGGGCTGGAGCCAGTGCCGGATCGCTCAGCTCGTGCTGGCTGTACAGCGGGGCGAAGCCGGCGGCACTGAGCAGGCGATTGCGCTCGCGCAGGGGGATATCCAACTGCTCGGCCAGGTGCAGCAGCATCTCGCGGCTGGGTTGGGCGCGTCCGGTTTCGACGAAGCTCAGGTGGCGGGTGGATATCTCCGCCTCGCAGGCGAGGTCGAGCTGGCTCAGGCGGCGCCGCTGGCGCCATTGGCGCAACAGGGCGCCGGCGGTCTGGGTAGTGTTCATGGTCAGCACGATAGTTCAGCGAGGTCATGTCGGCCATTACCTGGCAGGTAATCGACGCCCCGTGCGTTTCGGCGAAATCTGTAGGCCAGGCACCAGTCCGGTGCCCCTACGGAGGATTCGCCATGAACGCACTGCAACCCACCCCGATGCTGCGCAACGCTCTCTTGCTCGATGGCCTGCTCAGCGGCGTCACCGGCCTGCTGCTGGTCCTGGCGGCCGGCTGGCTGGGCGCCTTCCTCGAACTGCCGCGCCTGTTGTTGCTGGTGGCCGGTAGCGCGCTGTTGCCCTTCGCCGCGCTGCTGGTGTGGTTGTCCAACCGCGCCGAGATCAGCCGCCAGGCCATTTGGGCGGTGATCGCGGTCAACGCGCTGTGGGTGATCGACAGCCTGCTGCTACTGGTGATCGGCTGGGTATCGCCGAACCTGTTCGGTTACGCCTTCGTCATCGCTCAGGCGCTGGCGGTGGCGCTGCTGGCCGAGCTGCAGTGGTTCGGCCTCAAGCACTCGCAAGCTGCCGTGGCCTGATAAGGCCGGCTCAGAGACCGCGCAGCGCCAGCTCGGCGCCGAGCAGCAACAGGCCGACGAAGAACCAGCGCTTGAAGCGCTCCGCGCTGATGCGTTTGCGCAACCACTGGCCGGCGGCCATGCCCAGCAGTGCGGGCAGCAGGGCGAGGGCCGATACACCCAGCACCGCCGGTTGCAGCAGTTCACCGCTGTGACCGAGCGCTGCCGCCAGGGCCAGGGTGGAGACGCTGAAGGACAGCCCCAAGGCCTGAACCAGGTCGTCCTTCTCCAGGCCGATGGCCTGCAGGTAAGGCACGGCGGGAATCACGAACACGCCGGTAACCGCGGTAATCGAACCGGTGATGGCGCCGATCACCGGGCTTAGCCAGCCCTCCTTGGCCCTTTCCACGCGAAAGTGCACCTTGGCCAGGCCGAGCACTGCGTAGAGCACCAGGGCGGCACCTAGCCAGCGGGTGGCGCCGGGTACGTCGAGACTCTGCAGCAAGCCGGCGACCAGCAGCGTGCCGCACAGAATCCCCAGCAGCATCGGCCACAGCCGGCGCAGCATCGGTAGCGGGCTGCGGCCGTCGCATAGCTGCCAGATGTTGGTCACCATCGACGGGATGATCAGCAGCGCGGCGGCCTGCAGTGGCGCCATCACCAGGCCGAGCAGGCCCACGGCGATGGTCGGCAGGCCGAGGCCGACCACACCCTTGACCATGCCGGCGAGCAGAAAGGTGACCAGTATCAGCAGCAGGTGCTCGGTCATCGTGCCGCCTCCTGTTCGTGGATCGCGCGGCTGTCGGCAGGCGCCTCGTTGCGTTCCTGCATGCCATAGTCGCGCAGCACTTGGGCCACGCGTAGACGGTAGTGACTGAAGACCTCCTCGCGCCCTGCCGTCTGTGCGCGGCGGTGTTCATCGCGCTGGCGCCAGGCCTGGACCGCGGCTTCGTCCTGCCAGAACGACAGGGACAGAATCTTCCCCGGCTGGGTGAGGCTCTGGAAGCGCTCGATGGAAATGAAACCCGGTTGCTCGGCGAGCAGCGGGCGCAACTCGCCGGCGAGGTCGAGATAGTCCTGCTGCAGGCCTGGTTTGGCCTCAACTTCGAAGATCACGGCGAGCATCGGTTTCTCCCTGGCTGGCTCTGACGGACATTGCCTGCCAGTATCCACATTTACTGCACGCCATGTTTCGTCATGAGGTGAACGATGGAATACGCACCGGGTTTCAGTTCGATTGCCGCGCTGCTCGCCGATGCCGGACGCGCCAGCATGGTCTGGGCACTGATGGACGGCAGTGCGCGGCCGGCCGGCGAGCTGGCCTTGCTGGCGGGGCTGTCGCCTTCGTCGACCAGCGCGCACCTGGCCAAGCTGGTGGAGGGCGGCCTGCTGGTGCAGCAGCGCCATGGGCGCAATCGCTATTACCGCCTGGCCGGGCCGGAAGTCGGGCAACTGGTCGAGGCTCTGGCCAGTGCCGCACTGGCTGCACAGCCGCGGCAAGCTCGCGCTGTGCCAGTCTCACGCGGCACGCCGCAGCCCATGCGTGAGGCGCGCACCTGTTACGACCATCTGGCCGGCGAACTGGCGGTTGGCATATTCGCACGCATGCGTGCAGCTGACTGGCTGAGCGAGGAGGGCGGTGCACTGAGTTTGACGGCAAGCGGCGAGCAGGGCCTGCAGGCGTTGGGTGTCGATCTGCAACAGGTCAACCGTCAGCGCCGCCAGCGACTCTGCGCCTGCCCGGACTGGAGCGAGCGCAAGCCGCATCTCGGTGGTGCGCTGGGCGCGGCGTTGCTGACTCTGTGCGAGGGCGAGGGTTGGCTGCGGCGCAGCCAGGGTTCGCGTGCGCTGCAGGTATCGCCGAAGGGACGCAGGGCGATCATGGCGATCGCGGCTTCGTAGCTTAGTAGGGGGGCGGGCGGCGATCCGCTTTAGCCCACCAATAAAGGTTGAGCTCTGTTTCGGTGGGCTGAAGCCCACCCTACGCCCACCCTACGCTCGTCCTACCTACTAAGGCATACCAATGCTTCACCGCGTAGGAGCCCCGCCCCGGGGCGAAGCTCTTCGTCCCGGGGCGCAACTCCTGCAGGTGTGGCTTTAGGCCGAGGTGCTGACCGGCTTGCCACCCTTGGGCTTGAAGTACAGGGTGGTGCCGCGGGCGAGGTTGTCCAGGCTGACGTGATCCTTGGCCACCTCGGCCTCGATCAGCTCGTCCTGGCCCTCGACCTTGAGGGTGATGCGGGTGATCGCGCCGAGCAGGCGGATGTCGCGCACTTCGCCGGCCTTGTGCTCCGGGCTCGGTTCGCTGGACAGGTCGACCTCGTGCGGGCGGAACAGCACATGGTGGTCGTTGCCGACGTAGAGGCGGTTGGCGTCACCGAGGAAGTGGTAGACGAAATCGCTGGCCGGGTGCTCGTAAACCTCGGCCGGGGTGCCGATCTGCTCGATCACGCCCTTGTTCATCACCACGATGCGGTCGGCCACTTCCATAGCTTCCTCCTGGTCGTGGGTGACGAACACGCTGGTCAGGTGCACTTCTTCGTGCAGGCGCGCCAGCCAGCGGCGCAGCTCCTTGCGCACCTTGGCATCCAACGCGCCAAAGGGTTCGTCGAGCAGCAATACTTTCGGCTCTACCGCCAGGGCGCGGGCCAGGGCGATACGCTGGCGCTGGCCGCCGGAGAGCTGCTCCGGGTAGCGGTCGCCGAGCCAGTCGAGCTGCACCAGGTTGAGCAGCTCGTGCACCTTCTGCTGGATCACCTCTTCGCTCGGGCGCTCGCGCTTGGGCTTCATGCGCAAGCCGAAGGCGACGTTGTCGAACACCGTCATGTGGCGGAACAGCGCGTAGTGCTGGAACACGAAGCCGACGTTGCGATCACGCACATCGTGCTCGGACACGTCCTCGCCGTGGAAGCCGATGGTGCCGCTGTCCGGGGTTTCCAGGCCGGCGATGATGCGCAGCAGGGTGGTCTTGCCGCAGCCGGACGGGCCGAGCAGGGCGACCAGCTCGCCGCTCTGGATGCTCAGGTTGATCTCGTTCAGCGCCTTGAACTGGCCGAACTGCTTGTTGACGCCTTTGACTTCGATACTCATGGCTTATTCCTGGTGGTTCCGTGGGCCGTGCCTCACGGCTGTCAGTCTTCTCGGTTGGCTTGTAGCTGGCGGCTCAGACGCGCTTCGCTCCATTGGCGAAGCAGCAACACCACCAGGGCCATGACGAGCAGCAGGATCGCCACGCTGAAGGCAGCGACGATGTTGTACTCGTTGTAGAGAATCTCGATATGCAGCGGCAGGGTGTTGGTGTAACCGCGGATATGCCCGGAAACCACCGATACTGCGCCGAATTCGCCCATCGCACGGGCGGTGCACAGCACCACGCCGTAGATCAGCGCCCATTTTACGTTAGGCAGCGTGACATGCCAGAACATCTGCCAACCGTTGGCACCGAGCAGGCGCGCGGCCTCTTCCTCGGTGGTGCCCTGTTCCTCCATCAGCGGGATCAGCTCGCGGGCGACGAAGGGGAAGGTGACGAAGATGGTCGCCAGCACGATGCCCGGCACGGCATAGACGATCTGCAGGTTCTGCGAGTCGAGGTACGGCGCGAGAAAACTCTGCGAGCCGAACAGCAGCACGTAGATCAGGCCGGCGACCACGGGCGACACCGAGAACGGCATGTCGATCAGGGTGATCAGGATGCTCTTGCCGCGGAACTCGAACTTGGTCACCGCCCAGGCGGCGGCGACGCCGAACACCAGGTTCAGTGGTACCGAGATGGCGGTGGCGAGCAGGGTCAGCTTCAGCGCCGAGATGGCATCCGGCTCGCTGATCGCTTGCCAGAAAACCTCCAGGCCACGGCTCAGGCCCTGCGTCACCACCATGTACAGCGGTAATACGAGAATCGCGGCGAACACCGCCCAGGCGATGACGATCAGGGCGATGGCGCCGATGGAGCGGCTGGCTGGGCGCGCAGCCGCGCTCTGGCCAAGGGTTGCAAGGCTCATGACGGGCTCCTCAGAGTTGCGGCTGGATGCGGCGCTGCAGAATGTTGATCAGCAGCAGCAGGATGAACGACACCACCAGCATGATCACGCCGATGGCGGTGGCGCCCGGGTAGTCGTACTGGTCCAGCTTGGACACGATCAGCAGCGGCAGGATCTCTGTCTTCAGCGGGATGTTGCCGGCGATGAATACCACCGAGCCGTACTCGCCGACGCCACGGGCGAAGGCCAGGGCGAAGCCGGTCAGCCAGGCCGGCAGCAGGCTCGGCAGCAGGATGTGGCGGAACACCTGCAGCGGCTTGGCGCCCAGACAGGCGGCGGCTTCCTCGACTTCCTTGGGAATGTCGGCCAGTACCGGCTGCAGCGTGCGTACCACGAACGGCAGGGTGACGAACACCAGCGCCATGGTGATGCCCAGCGGGGTATAGGCGATCTTGAAGGGGAACAGCGAGCCGATCAGGCCACTGGGTGCGTACAGCGCGGTGAGCGCGATGCCGGCAACGGCCGTGGGCAGGGCGAACGGCATGTCGACCATGGCGTCGATGATGCGCCGGCCTGGGAAGGTGTAGCGCACCAGCACCCAGGCGATGACGGTGCCGAGAATGCCATTGAGCAGGGCGGCGGCCAGCGCGGTACCGAACGAGAGTTTCAGCGAGAACTGCAGTTGGCGATTGTTGAGCAGTGCCCACCACTGTTCGGCGGTCAGCTGCAGCGAGAAGAGGAACATCGCCCCCAGCGGAATCAGTACGATCAACGCCAGGTAGGTGATGGTGTAGCCCAGGGTCAGCCCGAAGCCGGGTATGACCGGGGAAGTTCGACGAGACATGGGGTGTCCTTTTGTTCAGGTCCGCGACGAGGACCCGCTACCAGTGAAGATGGCGGGCCTCTGTAATCCAGCCGCTATTACTGATTGATCTTGGTGAAGATCTGGTCGAACACGCCGCCGTCGTCGAAGTACTTGGGTTGGGCCTGTTTCCAGCCGCCGAAGTCCTTGTCGATGGTCACCAGCTTGAGGTCCTGGAACTGGTCCTTGAACTCGGCGGCGACTTTCTCGTTGCGTGGGCGGTAGAAATTCTTCGCGGCGATGCGCTGGCCTTCTTCGCTATACAGGTGCTCCAGATAGGCCTCGGCCACCTTGCGGGTGCCCTTGCGGTCGACGTTGGCATCGACCACCGCAACCGGCGGTTCGGCGAGGATCGACAGCGAGGGGGTGACGATCTCCAGCTGATCGCCGCCCTCTTCGGCCAGCGACAGGTAGGCCTCGTTTTCCCAGGCCAGCAGCACGTCACCCAGGCCACGTTGGACGAAGCTGATGGTCGAACCACGGGCGCCGGTATCCAGCACCGGGGCGTGGCGATAGAGCTCGGTCACGAACTCCAGGGCCTTGTCTTCGCTGCCGAACTTCTCGCGGGCGTAGGCCCAGGCGGCGAGGAAGTTCCAGCGTGCGCCGCCGGAGGTTTTCGGGTTGGGGGTGATGACTTCCACGCCGTCCTTGACCAGGTCATCCCAGTCCTTGATGTCTTTCGGGTTGCCCTTGCGCACCAGGAACACGATGGTCGAGGTGTACGGCGTGCTGTTGTCCGGCAGGCGCGCCTGCCAGTTCGGGTCGATCAGCTGCTGGTTGAGGTTCAGCGCGTCGATGTCGCCAGACAGCGCCAGGGTCACCACGTCGGCGCGCAGGCCATCGATTACTGCACGGGCCTGCTTGCCCGAGCCACCGTGGGATTGCTGGATGGCAACGGCCGGGTTGCCTTGTGCTTGCCAGAATTTGTTGAAGGCGGCGTTGTACTCGACGTACAGCTCGCGGGTCGGGTCGTAGGACACATTGAGCAGCGGCTGGGCGATGGCTGGGCCGGCGATCAGAGTGCTGGCCAGCGCGGCCAGGGCGAAACGGCGAATGGACATGGTGCAGCTCCTAGACTGGATAAGTTCTTGTGTTGGCGTTGGGGCTATCGGGTAAGCGCCCTCTGGTGGTCCAGTCGGGCTGCATCATGAAGTCGATGTGCTGTCAGCTGTTCTTGCTGCTCGGTTGTTGCAGGCGGATCTTTTCCTTGCGCTCGATCTGCACCACTTGGCCGTTATGTACGGTGATTTCCACCGAACCGAATTTCAGGCCATGCAGTGCGGTCTGGATCTCGCGCAGGATGCTGGCTTCATCCTGGCCTTCGAGGTTTCTCAGCGTCGCGGTCATTTCCAGGCTCCTTGTGAATAGGTCGCCACGGCGGCGTAACGAGTGCCGACGCTGGCGTGGAGCGGATAGTAGAGAGGCTGGAATATTCTTAAAAATACTGTTTAAGAACATTTATATTCTTTTTGGAAATATAAAATGCTGCACGTTATGGATTCATTAATGGAATAAGCAAAGAAATTCTTATTCTTTTTGTATTTGGCTTGCGCTGCCTAGACTGTCGCCATTCGATTCAAGGAGGCGCCGTCATGGCCAGTGAAGCAATCCGTTATCTGATCCTGCCGGGCTGGCAGGGCTCACCCGAAGAGCACTGGCAAAGCCATTGGCACCGCAGCTTGCCGGGTAGCGTGCGAGTCGAGCAGAACGACTGGTTCAATCCGCAGCGCGCGGACTGGGTGGCGGCGCTGAATCAGGCGCTGGCAGCCGATCCGCGGCCGGCGATTCTCATTGCCCACAGCTTGGGCTGCGTGACCGTGGCGCACTGGGCCGCGCAGGCGCCAGTCGAACTGCTGCGCCGGGTGCGCGGTGCGCTGCTGGTGGCGCCGGCTGATGTCGAGCGGCCGGGTTGCCCCGAGCCGCTAAGGAATTTCGCACCGATGCCGCGTGATCTGCTGCCCTTTCCCAGCTTGCTGGTGGGCTCCGACAACGATGCCGCGGCCAGCGCCCTGCGTGCACTGGAGCTGGCGCGTGCCTGGGGTAGCGAGGCGGCGATCCTGACCGGTGCCGGGCATATCAACGTCAAGTCCGGACATCGCTACTGGGAGCAGGGCTTCGCCTACCTGTATCGCCTGCAGGGCCGCATCGAACAGCAGGCGCGCTTGCGCGCCTGAAAGCCCTTCACGGGCGAACACCTTCGGAGCGGGGGCGGGCCAGGCAGCCGCCCGCTCTTTTTTATCGCCTGCCAGCCATGGCGGCCACCCTTCGAGCCGTTGTGGAGCAAGGTCAGAATTGCTCCAGGCCATTGATTCGCAATAGGCCGCGCTGACGAAGTGTGGCTCAGGAGCTACACGTCATGAGTTTTCCATCCGGATTCCCCCCACCATTGACCTTTGCCGATTCGGACAAGAGCCCGCTGAGCATTCGGGCCAAGGCGCTGGTATTTGTCGATGCCCGTTCGCGCCAGTTGCGCGAGCGCGCCGAGGCGCTGGCGGACAATGGCCAGCCGTTGCTGATTCTCGGTGAAACCGGTACCGGTAAGGAGTTGCTGGCGCGCTATATCCACCGCCAGAGCGAGCGCGCCGGCCTGTTCGTGGCGGTGAGCTGCGCGGCAATCAGCCCGCAATGGGGTGAGGCCGAGCTGTTCGGGCATGTCGGCGGCGCCCATGTCGGCGCTGCCAGCAGCCGCGCCGGTTGGTTCGGTTCGGCCAATGGCGGCACGCTCTACCTCGACGAGATTGCCGATCTTTCACGCCCGTTGCAGAGCAAACTGCTGGCCGCACTGGAAACCCGCGAGGTGTATCGCGTCGGCGCCAGCCAGGCGTTGCCGGTGGACGTGCGCCTGGTGGCGGCGAGCAGCGTCGACCTGGCCCGCGCGGTGGCAGCCGGCACTTTCGACGAGCGCTTGTACGCCTACCTGTGCGACGGCCAACTGCGCTTCCCGGCATTGCGCGAGCGGGTCGGCGATATCCTGCCGCTGGCCGAATATTTCCTCGGTATCCATGCCTCGCGCCTGAACCTTGCGATACCGCCGATCAGCCCGGCAGCGCAGGCCGTACTGAAGTCCCATCGCTGGCCGGGCAATACCCGCGAGCTGGAGAACGTCATCCACTTTGCCCTGCTGCTGGCCGGCCATGAGGAAATCGGACCGCAGCATCTGGAGTTGCCAGGGGGCGTCTGATCGCCCCGGATTGCATCCGGGCTACGGCCCCATGACCTGTGCGTAAGACCGGTGCGCGCGGCGCACCCTACGGTGCTCACCGACCTGTAGCGCACCGGGAATCTCGCGTTCGCACGGTCTTACGTTCCGGGGCGTCGCGGGGCACAGACTACGGCGCCAGCAGCGACACCGACTTGACCTGGGCCCAGAGCGCCTGGCCGGCGTGAATACCCAACTGATCGAAGGAGTAACGGGTGATCCGCGCCAGCAGGCGCTGTTCGCCCAGACGCAGGGTCAACAGCATCTGCGCATCGAGCGCCTGCCAGCTTTCCACCGTCGCCGGCAGCAGGTTGAGCAGGCTGCTGCCTTCGGCACGTTGCAGGCCGAGGCTGACGTCACGCGCCTTGATCTTCACCCGCACCGGATGGCCGTTGGGCAACGCCGCGTGGGGCAGGCGCAGGCAGGCTTCGCTGCCGGGCAGGCGTAGTTGCAACAGGCCATAGGCAGCATCATGGCCGCAAACCTCGCCGTCGATCACCGCTTCGGCATCGTCATCGCTGGCGAAGGGCAGGTCGGCGCGTAGCAGGGTTTCCTTGAGCGGGCCGCTGGCGCGGACCAGGCCTTCGTCGAGCAGCACCAGATGATCGGCCAGGCGCGCCACTTCGTCCGGCGCATGGCTGACGTAGAGCACGGGGATGTCCAGCTCCTCGTGCAGCCGCTGCAGATAGGGCAGCACCTCCTGCTTGCGCTTGAGATCGAGCGAGGCCAGCGGCTCGTCCATCAGCAGCAGGCGCGGGCTGGTGACCAGCGCACGGGCGATGCCGACGCGCTGGCGTTCACCGCCGGACAGCGCCGAGGGCAGGCGCTCGAGCAGGTGACCGATGCCCAGCAGTTGAAGCGCCTGATCCAGTGCCACCTTGCGTTGCGATGCAGGGATGCGCCGCTGACCGTATTCCAGGTTCTTGCGCACGCTCAGATGCGGGAACAGGTTGGCGTCCTGAAACACGTAGCCGATGGCGCGCCGGTGGGCGGGGAGGAAGAAGCCGCGCTCGCTGTCCTGCCAGAGCTCGCCAGCCACTTGCAGATAACCTTGCTGTGGACGATCCAGCCCGGCGAAGCAGCGCAGGCAACTGGTCTTGCCGGAGCCGGAATGGCCGAACAGTGCGCTGACGCCTCGCGCCGGCAGGTCGAGGTCTACATCCAGACGAAAGCCCGCGTGCTGCACCAGAAAGCGCGCGCGAATACGACCGTCATTCGTCACGGGCAGAGGCGTGGTTTTGCCGAATCCAAACATCACCAGGCCCTCAGCTTGCCGCTGCGTCCGCCATACAGCGCCAGCAGGACGATGAAGGAGAAGGCCACCATTCCGCCGGCCAGCCAGTGCGCCTGGGCGTAGTTCATGGTTTCCACATGGTTGTAGATCTGCACCGACACCACCTGGGTCTTGCCGGGGATATTGCCGCCGATCATCAGTACCACGCCGAACTCACCGACCGTGTGGGCGAAGGCCAGGATCGCGGCGGTAACGAAACCCGGGCGCGCTAGCGGCAGTACGACGCTGAAGAACGTATCCCAGGGGTTGGCGCGCAAGGTTGCGGCGGCTTCCAGCGGGCCGCGGCCGATGGCCTCGAAGGCGTTCTGCAGCGGCTGCACGACGAAGGGCAGGGAATAGAAGATCGAACCGATCACCAGGCCAGTGAAGCTGAAGGTGAAGGTGCCCAGGCCGAGGCTCTGCGTTAGCTGGCCGAAGAAACCGTTGGGCCCCATGCTGACCAGCAGGTAGAAGCCGATCACCGTCGGCGGCAGTACCAGCGGCAGCGCCACCACGGCGCCGACCGGGCGCTTGAGCCAGGAGTCGGTGCGGGTCAGCCACAGCGCGATGGGCGTGCCGATGATCAGCAGCAGCACGGTGGTCAGCGAGGCCAGCTCCAGTGTCAGCAGGATGGCATCGAGGTCGTTCTTCGACAGCGGCATGGGCGGGTTCCGGCACCTGGCGTCTGGACAAACGTAGCCCGGATGCAATCCGGGGCCTGCTCAGGCAGATGGCCCCCGGATTGCATCCGGGCTACAGGGATTACAGTTTATAGCCGAACGACTCGATCACCTTGGCGGCTTCCGGACCTTTCAGGTACTCGACAAGTGCTGTCGCGGCCGGATTGTTCGCGCCCGGCTTGAGAATCACCGCATCCTGCCTGATCGGATCATACAGGGCCTCCGGCACGATCCAGGCCGAACCGCTGCTGAGCTTGCCGTCCTTGTACACCTGCGACAACGCGACGAAGCCCAGTTCGGCGTTACCGGTGGAGACGAACTGGTGCGTCTGGGTGATGTTCTGGCCCTCGACCAGCTTGGCTTTCACCGCCTCGCCCAGACTCAGCTTGTCCAGCACCTGGGTCGCGGCCAGGCCATAGGGCGCGGCCTTCGGGTTGGCGATTGCCAGATGCTTGAACTGGCCGGCTTTCAGCGCGGCGTCCGTGCCGTCGAGGTAGTTGGCGTCCGCCGACCACAGCACCAGGCTGCCGATGGCATAGGTAAAGCGCGAGCCTGGCGCGGTCGCGCCTTCGCTCTCCAGCTTGGCCGGTGTCGTGTCGTCGGCGCTGAGCAGCACATCGAACGGCGCGCCGTTCTGGATTTGCGCATAGAACTGCCCGGTGGCGCCGAAGGAGGCCACCAGCTTGTGCCCGGTGGCCTTCTCGAATTCAGGCGCGAGGGCCTGGATCGGCGCGGTGAAGTTGGCGGCGACAGCGACCTTGACCTCGTCGGCGATGGCGCCGCTGGTGAAGATCAGGCCGAGGGCGAGCAGGCTGTGCTTGAGCGGCTTGAGCATGGGGATTCCTTGTTGTTATCGGGTTGTGATCGGGTGTTGGCTCGACCCTGGCGGCAGGTCTGAATGCGGCAATCCTACATCGTTATGTTTTTTTGTATATAGCGCTATTGAGGTCTGTTTCCGTGGACGATCTTCGTGCGCACCGCTGCGAAGTCGAGCGCCTGCTGCTCGATGGCGTGGCCGACGCCTCGATCATGCCGACGCTGATCAGCGGCAACACCAACGCGTCGTACATCATGTCGGCGAGAAGGGCGCCGACCTGATCCGCCAGGGCTGAGCCCGGCTCAGCCCGTCTTGCGCTTGCCTGAAGACAGGCGCGAGACACCCAATAGCACCAGCGCCAGGCCGGCGATCTGGTACAGGCTGATGGCCTCGCCGAGCAGCGCCCAGGCGGCAAACATCGTCAGCACCGGGCCCAGGTTGCCGAACACAGCGGTATGGCTGGCGCCCATGCGCTGGATGGCCAGCGCCATCCAGTAGATCGGCAGCACCGCCATCAGCGCGCTGTATAGCCACACCTCATTCGGCAGGCTCGCCAGTTGCGTTGGCTCACCGCTGATGGCGTAGTGGATCAGCACCATGATCGCCGAGGAACCGCCGGCCAGCCCGGCCAGGCGCATCGAGCCAACCCGGCGAATCACCACGCCGGTGCCCAGGTAATACAAGGCGTAGGTCACCGCGCTGGCGAACACCCAGGCGGCCCCCAGTAGAATCTGCTCGCTGTCGCCTTCCACGCGGATGTCATGCACCAGGGCGATGCCCAGGCCCAGGTAGCACAGGCCCATGGCCAGGAAGGTACGCGGGCCCGGTCGCTCGCCCAGCGCCAGCATCTGCAACAGCAGCACCAGCGTCGGATAGGTGAACAGGATCAGCCGCTCCAGCCCGGCGCTGATGTATTGCAGGCCGTAGAAGTCGAACAGGCTCGACAGGTAGTAACCGAGCATCCCCAGCAGCAGAACGTGCGCCCAGTCTTTCGCTGACAGTCGCGCTTGCCCGGTGCCACGGCTCAGCCACAGCAGCCAGGCGAACAGCGGCAGGGCCAGGCCCATGCGCAGGCTCAGCACGGTGATGGCGTCCACCGGCGCGGCGGCATAGGCGAGTTTGACGAACACGGCTTTCAGGCTGAAGCCGGTGGCCGAGAGCACGGCGAACAGCACGCCGTTGTCCAGGCTGCGTCGGTACGAGGCGGTCAGAGCATTCATGAGCAACGCTGCGGCAGGGAAGTGAGCTGTTATTCTGAGTGGAAAGCTAAGCAGCCAGAATCGCAATTTCACGAAGATGGCTTTCTGTTTTGGAGAAGGCTTCATGCATTTCGACCTGCCCGACCTGCGCTTGATCGCGGCGATTGCTGCAACCGGCAGCCTGAGCAAGGCGGCGGCGACCTTCCCCGTCGCCGTGTCGGCGGCCAGCACCCGCCTGCGCCTGTTCGAAGAACGCTGCGGGCTGACGCTGTTCGTGCGCAGCAGTGACGGTATGAGCCTGACCCCCGCCGGACGCCTGGTACTGGAGGCCTGCCAGGGCGTGCTGAAGGAGGCCCGCCAACTCAGCGAAACCCTGCAGGAGCTCAAGGGCGAGCGGCGCATCACCCTGCGCCTGGCGGCGTCCACGGTGGCCAACAGCACCTTCCTGCCTGCGGCGCTCGGGCCGTTCCTGGCCGACTACCCCGAGGTGGATCTGCAACTGGCCGAGTACAACAGCAAGGATGTGCTGCAGGCCGCGCGGGAAGGCAGCATCGACATCGGCGTTTACGACGGCAACCTGGCCACCGATGATCTGCTATCGCTGCCGTTTCGCAACGACCGCCTGGTGCTGCTGGTGCCGCATGGGCATGCGTTGATCGAGCAACGCCCGGCCTCACTACGCGCTGCGTTCAACTTCCCCTTCGTCTGCCTGCCTGCCGAACGGGCGATGCAACGCTTCATCGAGTACATGGCGGTGCGTAACGCCTTGCCGCTGAAGGTGCGCGTGCGTGCGCCGAGCTTCGATGCCATCGCTCAACTGGTGGCACAGGGCGTCGGCGTATCCATGCTGCCCGAGGTGGCCGCGACCCGCTTCGCCCAGGAACTGCCGGTAGCGGTGGTGATGCTGGAGGATGTCTGGGCCACCCGTGAATTACGCCTGTGCGTGCGCAGCTGGGAGGCGCTGTCATCCCATGCGCGCCAGTTGGTCAGCTACCTCTCGCCTGAGCGGCCATCCGGCGACAGTCTGGACGTATGACGTACAGAACCGCTCGCCGCTGAAGCGCCTCCCACGGTGCGTGGCTTGAGCGGCTGCGCTCCGGTGTTGATGCATGCAGTGTGGGAGGGGCTTTCGGCTCTGGCATCCTGCTTCGCTCTACCTCCTGCATCCATGCAGTCGTAGCCGCGACAAGCGCCGCTCAAGAACCGCCCACCACGCATCACTTGAAGAACTGGCTGGGCGTCAGGCCGAACTGCTTCTTGAACATGGTGGTGAAGGCGCTGGGGCTGTCGTAGCCCAGCTCCCCGGCGATGTCGATGATCTTCTCGCCCAGGGCGATGCGCTCCAGGGCCAGCAGCAGGCGCGCCTGCTGGCGCCACTGGCCGAAGGTCATGCCGGTGCCTTTCTGGAACAGGCGCTGGATGGTCTTCTCGTCCAGACCCAGGCGGATGCTCCAGTCGGCCAGCGTGGAGGCGTCGCCGGGGTCGTCCTGCAGTGTCGTGCAGATTGGCTGGACGCGCGGATCGGCCGGCTGCGGCAGGTGCAGCGGCAGGGTCGGCAGAATGCGCAGTTCATCGAGGATCAGGCGCATCACCCGTGCTTCGCGCGAGTCGTCGGCGTAGGGTTGGGTGATGTCCACGGCGGCGCGGATCAGCTCGCCCAGCAGCGGCGAGATGGCCACGGCGCGGCACTCGGCGGGCATGTCCGGCAGGCTGTCGGGGCGCACGAACACGCTGCGCATCCGCACGCTGCCTATGCAACGAATCGCATGCACTTGGCCGCAAGGCATCCAGATGCCGCGGCTCGGCGGCACCGTCCACTGGTTCAGCGCCGAGGTCACCACCATCACCCCGGAAATGGCGTAGATCAGCTGGTGCTTGTTGCGGTGCGAGTGCGGCTCGATGACGGCGTTGACCGGGTAATCGGTGGCGCTGCTGCTGACCAGCCAGGGTGATGCGTCGATCTCGGCCAGTAATTTATCGGCTAAGCGCATGAGGCTGCCTTTTTTGCGAGGGTTGTTTCCCGATCTTCGTGAGACAGGCGGTTGGGCGCAGCCTAGCATAGCGGCGTTCCTCATCTCGTTCGGAAGCTTCAAGCATGTCCAGCAGCCCTGCCGCTACCTCCCTGGCCGGCGCGTCGCCCGTCAGCCAGGCCAGCCCTCTGGTGATGCGCGTGATCGGCGCCTGCGCCCTGGCGCACCTGATCAACGACCTGATCCAGGCGGTGTTGCCCGCCATCTACCCGATGCTCAAGCTCAACTACGGCCTGAGCTTCGCCCAGATCGGCCTGATCACCCTGACCTTTCAGCTCACCGCCTCGCTGCTGCAGCCCTGGGTGGGCTACCACACCGACCGCCATCCCAAGCCCTGGCTGCTGCCGGCCGGCTCGCTGTGCACCCTGGTCGGCATCCTCATGCTGGCCTTCGTTGGCAGCTTCCCGGCGATCCTCATGGCTTCGGCGCTGGTGGGTATCGGCTCGTCGACCTTCCACCCCGAAGCGTCGCGCATCGCTCGCCTGGCCTCGGGCGGGCGCTACGGCCTGGCGCAGTCCACCTTCCAGGTCGGCGGCAATGCCGGCACCGCCTTCGGCCCGCTGCTGGCGGCGGCGATCATCATTCCCTACGGCCAGGGCAACGTCGCCTGGTTCGGCCTGTTCGCCGCCTTCGCCATCGTCGTGCTGTACGGCCTGAGCCGCTGGTACCGCCACCACCTGACGCTGTTCAAGCTCAAGCAGGGCGGTGTGGCCACTCACGGGTTGTCAGCCGGGCGGGTGAAGTTCGCCTTGCTGATCCTGGCGCTGCTGGTGTTCTCCAAGTACTTCTACATGGCCAGCTTCACCAGCTACTTCACCTTCTTCCTGATCGAGAAGTTCGACCTGTCGGTGGCCAGCTCGCAGCTCTACCTGTTCCTGTTCCTCGGCGCGGTGGCGGCCGGCACGTTCTTCGGTGGGCCGATTGGCGACCGCATCGGGCGCAAGCAGGTGATCTGGTTCTCCATCCTCGGTGTGGCGCCGTTCTCCCTGCTGCTGCCGCACGTCGACCTGTTCTGGACTGGCGTGCTGAGCATGGTGATCGGCTTCATCCTCGCCTCTGCATTCTCCGCCATCGTGGTCTTCGCCCAGGAGCTGATGCCGGGCAACGTCGGCATGATCGCCGGGCTGTTCTTCGGCCTGATGTTCGGTTTCGGCGGCATCGGCGGCGCGCTGCTCGGTTACCTGGCGGACATTCACGGCATCGAGGAGGTGTTCCTGATCTGCTCCTTCCTGCCGCTGCTGGGTATCCTCACTGCGTTGTTGCCGTCGCTCAAAAAGCATTAGCCGTTTACCACCCGCAAGTAAGGACAACCATGATCACCTGCTACCTGCGCTACATCGTCGATCCCTACAAACTCAAGGAATTCGAGCACTACGCGAAGCTGTGGATTCCGTTGGTAGAGCGCTTCGGCGGTACGCACCACGGTTATTTCCTGCCGTCCGAGGGCGCCAACGACGTGGCCCTGGCGCTGTTCAGCTTCCCCAGCCTGGCTGAATACGAGCGCTATCGTCAGGATTCCTTCGCCGACGCCGAGTGCCAGGCGGCCTTTCGCTACGCCGAAGAGACACGTTGCATCCTCAGCTACGAGCGCAGCTTTTTCCGGCCCGTATTCGACTAGAACGACGCATGCCCGTGGTGGTGAGCTAAGCGAATCGTCGCCACACGCTGGCCAGCCAGGGCTGCTGGTCGCGTGGCAGGCCGGCGGGGCGGTAGTAGTGTTCCAGCTCGACGAAACCGGCCGCCGTGAGCCGCGCGCGCCAGCGTTCCAGGTCGTGATAGCTGCCGTAGCGCGGGCCGTTCCAGCCTTCCTGATTCTCGCCGCGCGGGTTGGAGCTGAACAGCACGCCGCCTGGTTTCAGCGCTGCCTGCAACTGGCTGAGCACGCGCGGCAGCTCCTGATCGGGCACATGGAACAGGCTCGCGTTGGCGAAGATGCCATCGAAGTGGCCGGCCGGCAGATCCAGCTCCAGAAAACTTTGCTGCCAGACCTCGCAGCCGCTGTCGGCGCGCGCCATGGTGACGAACTCTGCGCAGCCATCGAGGCCGATGGCGGTATGGCCGAGGCCGCTGAAGGTGCGCAGATCACGCCCCGGACCACAGCCAAAATCGAGGATGCGCCAGGGCTTTTCGCCCTCGATATGACGCAGCAGCGCGGCGATGTTCTGGCTCACGTCATGGTCGCGCGTGCCCTCGCGAAAGTCCTCGGCGCTGCTTTGGTAGTGGGCCAGGGTGAGGGCGCTGATCTGCGTGAGTTCGTCGGGGCTCAGGGGCATCGCGATGTTCCGGCAAAAGTAGGCATTAGACCCGCTCGGGGGACCGGTGGCTAGCGAGACGGCTTATGCCTCCTGGCCGTTAATGAACCACCGCTGCGCTTTAATAGTCACATTTCCTGAGGGGTGTAAATCGGCTGGCTACAGCCGGGCGCCCACAATCAAGGAGATAACGCGATGGTTACGCACTACAAAGTCTCTGGCCACCTTGCCTGTGGCTCTCATGGTGAAAAACTGCCTTCCACCACCGAGCTGGGCAAGGTCAAATGCCGCAATTGCCGCAAGACCGAAGTCTTCACCGAAGCCCGTCGTAATGCCCGTAATGCCGCGCGCCGGGCTGCCCGTCGTGAGAAGGCCGCGCGTGCCGTCAATGACTGGCGTACCTCCTGGGAAGCGCGCCTGACCGCCTTGCCGGGCCGCCAGCGCCTGCCGCGCGGTTTCGGCGATCAGGCATTCGTCTAGCCTGGATATTGGCGGGCGGGATGACCTCCCGCATCCGCCCGCGCTACCAATGACTGTAGGCGCCGCGCCCCACGGCGAATGGATCATGCGACTCGATAATGCGCTATGACCGCATTCGTCTCGCGCCGGGGCGGCGCTCCTGCAGTCATCACCCACGGTTCACTTCTACGAACGCTCCGGGTTTTCTTGGGTTCGATCCGCGCAACAGGCTGTTCACGCGTTTGCCCCACCGCATAGCCATGACGTAAATTGGCCGGCTCACCTCGACCGGCACTGGCCGGTCATGCCTCGAGGTTCTGCCGTGTCCGCTGCCCCCGTTTCCGTCTACCGGCTTCCCGGTTTCCTGCCGTTTCTCATTGCCCGCATCGTGGTGGTGTTCGCCGTACAGATTCAGGCCATCGTCGTGGCCTGGCAGGTTTACGACCTGACGCGCGACCCGCTGTCGCTGGCCTATGTCGGCCTGGCTCAGTTCATTCCCATGCTGGTGCTACTGATGCCGGCCGGCGATCTGATCGACCGTTACGATCGCAAGCTGATCCTGATGCTCAGTTGGCTGGTCGAAGGCGTGTGCGCCGGAGCGTTGTTGTGGCTGTCGCTGAGTGGGGCACCGGTCGCCTGGTACTACGCCGTGCTGGTGCTGTACGGCTGTGGCCGCGCCTTCACCGGTCCGGCGTTGTCCAGCCTGCTGCCACAGATCGTGCCGCGCGAGCGCCTGGCTGCGGCCATCGCCGCTAATAGCATGATCATGCGCGGCGCTACCATTTCCGGCCCGGTGATCGGTGGTGGTCTGTACGCCATCGGTGGCGGTGGGCTGACCTACTCGGTGTGTCTGGCCTGCTTCCTCGCCGGCACCGCCCTTATGTTGCGGGTGCCCGTGCGCTATGCGGAAAAGATGCAGGCACTGGAAGCTACCGCTTGGGCGCGTTTTACCGCGGGCATCCACTTCATCCGCACGCGGCCGATCATCCTCGGCACCATCTCGCTGGACCTTTTCGCTGTGCTGCTCGGCGGCGTGATCGCGCTGCTGCCTATCTACGCCCAGGAGGTGTTGGAAGTTGGGCCGACAGGCCTCGGTCTGCTGCGCAGTGCCATGGCCATCGGTGAGGTGTCGGTCGGGTTGTACCTGAGCATGAAGCCGTTCAACCGCCATGTTGGGCTGGTGATGTTCGGCGCGGTGGCCCTGTTCGGTGTGGCCAACCTGGTGTTCGCCCTGTCCAGCCTGTTCTGGTTGTCGTTCGCCGCGCTGGTGGTGGCCGGCGGCGCGGACATGGTGAGCATGTACATCCGTTCCTCGCTGGTGCAGTTCTCCACACCGGACACCATGCGTGGTCGTGTAAATGCGGTGAACATGCTGTTCATCGGCTCTTCCAACGAGCTCGGCGAATTCCGCGCCGGCACCAGCGCTGCCTGGTTCGGCGTGGTGCCGGCAGCGCTGATCGGTTGCGCCTGCACCCTGACCGTGACTGGCGGCTGGATGCTTGGCTTCAAGAGCCTGCGCAAGGTCGACCGCTTCGAGGATGCCTCGCCGAGCAAGACGGCCTGACGTAGGGCGTCCCGGTACGCCCTACGCGCTGCCCTAGACGCGGCCGTGTAATGAGGCGAACCCCGACTACCCCAAACGCAGCAACGGCCTGAGCTTCAAGCCAAGCAGGGTACCAACCAGGCAGAACAGGCCGAACACCCAGCCTGACGCCGCGCCAGCCATCACCCCGGACAGCAGCGTGCCCACCGTGCAGCCCAACGCCAGCAGGCTGCCCCAACCCAGCAGCACGCCGCCGAGCAGGCCGCGTAGCCAATCACGTGGTGCACCGCCGCTGGGGCGGAAATCGCCTGCGGCCAGGGCGCTGGCCCAGGCCGCGCTGACCAGGCCGATGACGAACAGGCCGTTGTTCGACAGCAGGGTTTCCTTGATCACCGTGGCGCAGCCGGAAAAGCCGTCGAGCCCCTCCAGGCGTTCGGGTAGCCAGCCCAGGCTATCGGCGCTGGTGCGCGCCAGGCTGCCCAATTCGGCTGTCACCCCCAGCGGGGCGACGCGAAAGTAGGCCAGCACCGCCAGCCCACCGATCAGCACCCCGCCGACCCAGGTCGGCCAGCGTGCGCCGAACAGCAGCGACCATAGTCCCTGTGTCTCGGAAGCTGTGCCCGCCTGGCGATAACGCAGCAGCCAGGCGGCAAGCGCGCCAAGCAGGATCAGTTGCAAGAGCAGGGATCCGCCGTAACCGAGCTTGCCCGGCAACCACAGCACCGGCGCCTCCTGCAGGGCGGCCAGGTACAGCGGATTCCAGCTGAGAAAGCCTAGGGCGAAGCCAAGCAGGGCGCCGGCGAGTGCAGCCAGTGAGGCGAAGTTGCCTTCACCGAGGCGGTACAGGTGCGCACTGATGCACGAGCCGGAAATCGCCATGCCGATGCCGAACACCGTGGCGGCCAGAGCCAGCACCCAGCTCAGCGGGCCTATATGGGCATCCGGTGGTAGGCGTCCACCGCTGGGGTCTGGCAGGAAGGCGCCGAACACCGCGTGATAGCCGAGGGTGCCGACCGCCAGAGCGGCGAGCAGACCGAGCAGGCCGTCCGGCACACGGCGTTCGACGAAGTCGCGCGTCACGCAGAAGAAGCAGAAGCGTGAACGCTGTAGAAACAGGCCGAACAGCGCGCCGCTGGCCAGTGAATAGCCGAAGGCACGGCCCTGGTTACTGCCATCGGACAGTTGCCAGATGAAGGCGAGCAGGGCGAGAGCGAGCAGGCCCGCCAGGGTGATGGGGAGCACTGCGCGAGTGGAGACGATACTGGCGGTCATGGGTTGTCCTTTCTGACCGTGATGACGAAAACGGCCCTGGGCGTCAGGCCAGGGCCGTGTTTTGCGTGACTGACATTTGTTTTGTAGGAGCGGCTTCAGCCGCGAGAATCACGGATAAATCCGCTCCTACAGGAAGCATCAGCCTTGGGGGATGAATTCGCGTTGGTGGTGAATCGCTGACGCGTGATTCACCACCGCACCGAGTGTTCGCTTACTTGCCGCCCCAGACGGTGCCGGCCACGTTCACCACCGGTACGCCCACGGCATTGCCGTATTCGGTCCAGGAACCGTCGTAGTTGCGCACGTCGTAGCCGAGGATTTTCTTCAGGGCGAACCAGGTATGGCTGGAGCGCTCGCCGATGCGGCAGTAAGTGATGATCGGCTTGCTGCCGTCGATGCCGACTGCGCCGTAGACCTTCTTCAGCTCTTCAGCCGATTTGAAGGTGCCATCAGCAGCGACCGCCTGGCCCCAGGGCACGTTCACTGCGCCTGGTACATGGCCGGCGCGCACGGCCAGCTCCTGCACGCCTTGCGGAGCGAAGACCTTGCCGTTGTATTCGTCAGCCGAGCGGATATCCACCAGTTGCGTGTCGCTGCGCTTCTCGGCGGCTGCGAGTACGTCCGGGAGGAACGCGCGCAGATCCTTGTTGGCTGCCTTCACGGTCACGTTACCGGCAGTCGGTGTGCTGGCGCGGCGGTCCAGCTGGCGGCCTTCGGCTTCCCACTTGGCGCGGCCACCGTCGAGCAGTTTGACGTTGTCGACGCCATACACGTCGAACACCCAGGCGCCCCAGGCAGCGAACCAGTTGTTGTTGTCACCGTAGATGATCGTGGTGCTGTCGTTATTCACCCCGGCCTTGCGCAGCAGTTGCTGGAAGGCTTCCTGGCTGGCGATGTCACGGCGTACCGGATCGACCAGGTCGCTGTGCCAGGCGAAGTTCACCGCGCCCGGGATGTGCCCGCGTTCGTAGACGCCGGGCACCACACTGACTTCGATGATGCGTACCTTGGGATCTTTCAGGTTCTTTTCCAACCAGTCGGTGCTGACCAGGTACTCGCTTGCGGCATGCGCCGTCACCGATTGCAGCAGAGCGGCGGCGAGCAGTGCGCCGGCGCCGAATAGGGTCTTGATCTTCATTGTGTTGACCTCGTTGTCGTTGGCAGTTTTGCGGCTGATTAGCCTTTGTCGATGCGAGATATGGGTTTTCCATGCATGTTGGTTGTGGCTCTAACCTCCTTGTCAGCTGTACAGCGACGCTTGTGGGCCCTGGCCGCTGAGCAGCCAGTGGCCGAGGTCGCGCACCTTGTAGTCGATGGGGTCGTGCAGGCTGTGCACGCGCACGTTGCGCCAGAAGCGGTCGAAGCCGTAGCGCGAGCTGGTAGCGCGGGCGCCCATGGCTTCGAAAATCTGGCTGGTGATGTCGAGGGCGGCGCGCACCGCCACCACCTTGGCCTCGCTGATGGCCAGCGCCACTTCGGCGCGTTCGGCGGCGGTCAGTGCCGGTTTTTCCCAGGCGGTTTGCAGGCGCTGGGCGGCGTGTTCGGCCAGGGGCAGGGCGCTGCGATAACGCAGCCACAGCTCGCCGTAACGCTGCTGGATAAATGGATCATCGCTGGCATTGGCCACGCCCGATGCTGGCCAGGCGCGACTCTGTTCGCGGGTGTAGCGCAGCGCTGCGTCCAGCGCGCCCTGGGCGTTACCCAGGTAAAGCTGGGTGAGGATCAGTTGCGACAGGCAGGCGCGCAGCGTGGTGCGCGGGCTTGGGCCGACCGGACCGAGCAGCTCGCTGGTGTCGACGAATACCTGCTCGAACTGCACCGTGCCGCTGTCAGTCTGGCGCTGGCCGAAGCCGTCCCAGTCGCTGTTCACCGCCAGGCCCTCGCGCTGGCTGGGCAGAACGATGAAGACGCGGTCTTCCGGTTTCTTGCTGCGCTGCACGCCGATCACCAGCGCATCGGCGCCGAGCGCGCCGGAGCAGAACGACTTGCTGCCATTGAGCTCGTAATGTTCCTCGCGCGGAGCGAGCGTGAGGCCGGTGTCGCGACCATTGGTGGCGTTGCCCCAGAACCAGCGCTCCTGCACCGTGCGCGTCAGCCAGTGGCGCTGCTGATCGGGGTTGCCGAACAGCAGGATGGTCGCCACCTGCAGGTGCTGGAAGGCAAACAGGTGGGCCAGCGAGCTGTCCACCGCCGCCAGGTAACGGGTGATGCGATAGATTTCCGGCCAGGCCACGCCCTGACCGCCGTACTGCTGCGGCACGGCCAGGGTCAGCAGGCCGCTTTCACGGATCAATTCGCGTTCGGCCTGGGCGCTGCCGCCAGCACGATCACGTTCCACCGCGCTGGCCGCCAGGCGCCGGGCCAGGCGTTCGACCTTGGCCGTGCGGCTGCCGAAGTCCACGGGGAACAGGTGCGCGGCGAACAGCGGTTCGTCGCGCAGGCTGGGATGCAGGCGGGCCTCGGCGCTCATTGCGGGCTCCAGATGCTCACTTCACGGGCATCCACTGAGGTCGGCAGCAGGCTGGCGCCGTAGAAGGCATCGGCGATCTTCTGCTGCTCGGCGAGGCTGTCTGGCTGTACCAGACGCACTTGGTAGCTGCGTTTGGCGTTGGCTTTCTCGACGATGGCCGGGTCGAGGTTGCCCCACAGCGGGCCGAGGATTTCAGCCGCCTGGCGCGGGTTGGCGCGCAGCCAGTCACCGGTCTTCACCAGCTCGGCGAACACGGTCTGCAGCACCTGCGGATGGCTCTTGGCGAACTTGGCGCTGGTCAGGTAGTAGCGCTGGTAATCGGCCAGACCCTTGCCGTCGGCGAGGATGCGCGTCGGCAGCTGTTGCTGCGCGCCGCTGAGGAAGGGTTCCCAGGTGACCCAGGCGTCCACCTTGCGGTTCTCGAAGGCGGCGCGGCCGTCGGCAGGGGTCAGGTAGGCGGGTTCGATGTCGCTGAACTTCAGGCCGGCCTGGTTCAGTGCGGCGATCAGCAGGTAGTGCACGCCGGCTGCCTTGGTCACGGCGACCTTCTTGCCCTTGAGGTCGGCCAGGGTTTTGATCGGCGAATCCTCGCGCACGATGATCGCCTGCGCGCTGGGAGAGGGCGCTTCCTGAGCGAAGTAGGCGAGGTCGGCACCGGCAGCCTGGGCGAATACCGGCACGGTGTCGGCGACATCGGCGGAGAGGTCGATATTGCCGACGTTGAGCGCCTCCAGCAGCGGTTGGCCGTTGGGGAATTCGTGCCAGCTGATCTTGATGGCCTGATCGGCCAGTGCCTTCTCCAGGGTGCCCTGGCTCTTCAGCAGGCTGATCAGCGTGGAGGATTTCTGGTAGCCGATGCGCAGTTGCTCGGCGGCCTCGGTAAGCGGAGCGACGAGCAGGCCGATGGCCAGCGAGGCGGCGATCAGTGTGCTGCGTTTGGAATGAGTGTTGGACATGGCGGCTCTCGATACGAACACGTGCCGGCCATGGGATTGCGGCGGATCACGCGTACTTCAGTGTTTAGAAAAAGAAGTCCGGTGATCCGGTGAAGAGAAGCTAGTCGATATAAAAAGCAGTTGTTAAATAATTTTTAGGAATTAGCTAAGGCCAGTTTGTCAGGCGCGGCGGGGGCCCTGTGCGGGCTGGCGAAGCAAGCCGTCAGAAGTGGCTCGCAGGATTCGCGGATGAATCGGCTCCTACGCAGCGAGTTGCATCGGGATCAGGCTTATATTCTTTTTAGTTACTACAAGGTGAAAAATAATTCTTTTTAGGGATTAACGCTCGTCTCGTAGATTAGCCACCAGCCGACAGCGGACCACCGCATCGGGCCCGAATCAGGGGCTCTTAGAACCTGTTCCCGATCTCGCGAGCTAGAGTCAGGCAAGGCGAAACCAGGCGAAAAAGCGCAGTTTACGAGCTGTAAATGAGCATTTTGAGCCTGGTTTCAACGCAGCATGGCCGACGCGCAGCAGATCGTGACCAGGTTCGTATGCCAATCCGCCGAGACCAGCGCCATGTCCGCTGTCCTGCCGAGCCCCTGTGCAGTGCCAACCCCAGAACAGCACACAAAGCACTTGGAGCATCGAGCATGAAAAAATCCACCCTGGCCTTGGCCGTCACGCTGGCCGCCATCGCCAACCAGGCCACCGCCGCCGGTTTCATCGAAGACAGCAAGGCCAGCATCGGCCTGCGCAATTTCTATTACGACCTGAACAACAAGAACACCGCCAACAACAACGGCGAGGCGCAAGAGTGGGGTCAGGGTTTCATCTTCAACTACAGCTCCGGTTTCACTCAGGGCACCGTCGGTTTCGGCCTCGACGCCATCGGCCTGCTTGGTGTGAAGCTGGACTCCGGCGGCACCGCAAGCAAGGCCGGCCGTGATCGCACCCCAGGCCAGCTGTTCCCGCTCGATAGCGACGGCAGCGCCGTGGACGACTACAGCAAGGCCGGCGTGACCGCCAAGGTGCGCCTGTCCAAGACCGAGGCGCGTATCGGCACCCTGCTACCGAAGCTGCCGGTGGTGACCTTCAACGACGGCCGCCTGCTGCCGCAGACCTTTGAGGGCGGGCAGATCACCTCCAACGAGATCGACGGCCTGACCCTGACCGCCGGCCAGCTGGAAAGCACCAAGACCCGTAGCTCCACCGACGACATCTCTCTGCGTATCGCCGGCGCCACCGGTGACGCCGACAGCAACAAGTTCTACTTCGCCGGTGGTGACTACAAGCTGACCAAGGACCTGACGCTGCAGTACTACTACGGCAACCTGGAAGACTTCTACAAACAGCACTTCCTCGGCCTGGTGCACAACTGGGCGATCGGCCCGGGTTCGCTGAAGACCGACCTGCGTTACTTCGACAGCAACTCCGACGGCAAGAACGGCAGCGCCTCCGGCCGTGCCGATGGCTACCGCAGCGCCGGCTACTGGCGTGCTGGCGATAGCAGCACCGGCGAGGTCGACAACCAGACCTGGAGCGCGCTGTTCACCTATACCCTGGGCAGCCACTTCGCCAGCCTGGGCTACCAGCAGGTCGAAGGCGACAGCGCCTTCCCGTTCCTCAACCAGGGCGGCGGCAGCTCGTCCTACCTGATCACCGACCGCCAGATCGGCAAGTTCCAGAACGCCGGCGAGCGCACCTGGCTGGCCGAGTACGGCTATGACTTCACCAAACTCGGCGTCCCGGGCCTGAAGGCCAGCGTCGCTTACCTCAAGGGTGACAACGTCGACTCCGCCAACGGTGACCTGAAAGAGTGGGAGCGCGACTTCCGCCTCGACTACACCCTGCAGGATGGCCCGCTGAAAGGCCTCGGCGTGTCCTGGCGCAACGCGACCCAGCGCGGCAACGTCACCACCGACGCCGACGAAAACCGCCTGATCCTGAGCTACACCCTGACCCTGCTGTAACCCACGAACCTGCCAAAAGTCTGCTGCGCGTCGGCACTGCTGCGTTAAAAACAGGCTCGGAATGCTCATGTACAAAAGTACACTCCGCTTCCTCGCCTCTTTTTGCCTTGCATCGCTCTAGCTCGCGATCCTTTGGGCAGGTTCTAACCCCAGTGACATCTCCTGACCGGCCCGCCAACGGGCCGGAAGGCCATATATCCACGAGGAGATGACCATGAAGAAGAATGCCTTGCGTGTTGGCCTGGCGGCGCTGTTTGCCGCCTGGTTGCCAGCCGCCGTACATGCCGCACCACCGAAAGAAGTCCGCCTGGACTACGCCTACTACGCCCCCACCAGCCTGGTGCTCAAGCAGCAGGGCTTGCTGGAAAAAGCCCTCGCGCCGCAAGGCATCGCCGTCAAATGGACATTCAGCCAGGGCAGCAACCGCTCGCTGGAATACCTCAACGGCGGTAGCACCGATTTCGCCTCCACCGCCGGCCTGGCTGCCGTGCTCAGCCGCGCCAACGGCGCACCGATCAATACCGTCTACGTCGCCAGCCGCCCGGAATGGACAGCGCTGGTGGTGCCCAAGGACTCGCCCATCCAGTCGCTGGCCGACCTCAAGGGTAAAAAGGTCGCCGCCACCAAGGGCACCGACCCTTTCCTGTTCCTCCTGCAAAGCCTGCAGAAGGCCGGGCTGGACAAGAACGACGTGGAAATCGTCCACCTGCAACACCCAGACGGTCGCGTCGCCCTGGAGCGCGGCGACGTGCAGGCTTGGGCCGGGCTTGACCCGCTGATGGCGGCCAGCGAGCTGCAGGCCGGTTCGCGCCTGCTGTACCGCAACCGCGACTTCAACAGCTACAGCGTGCTCAGCGTCACCGAAAAGTTTGCCAAGGAGCAGCCCGAGCTGATCCAGCAGGTGATTGCCGCCTACGAACAGGCGCGCCAGTGGGCCATCGCCAACCCCGATGCTCTGGCCCAGTTGCTCGCCGACGAAGCCAAGCTGCCGTTGGAAGTGGCCAAGCTGCAACTGTCACGCACCGACTTCAGCAATCCGCAGCCGGGCGCCGAACACATCAAGGCGCTGAAAGCCTCTGCCCCCATACTGCTCGACGAGCAACTGGTGCGTCCGGGTACCGACGTCGCTCAGGTGGTCGACCAACTGATCCAGCCGCAACTGGCCGCTCAGGTGATCGGCAGCAACGTGGCCAAGGCGGGGAACTGACCGATGGGCGCGCTCAACCTCGTCATCGGTCGCTGGGCTGAACGGCTTCCAGGCTGGCGGCCGGCACTGACCGACCTGCGTGGTTGGGTGGTGCCCCTGCTGCTGCTGGCCCTGCTGGAAGCCCTGTTGCGCAGCGGCGTATTGCCCGCGCACCAGATGCCTGCGCCGAGCCAGGTGGCGCAAACCCTGTACCTGCTGGCGCAGAGCGGCGAGCTGTGGCGGCATCTGAACGCCAGCCTGCTGCGCGTCGGTGCCGGTTTTGCCATCGGCGCCGCGCTGGCCATCCTCATCGGCACTTGGGTGGGCCTTAGCCGCCGCGCCGAAGCCTATCTGGAGCCGACCTTCCAGGCGCTGCGGGCGATTCCCAGCCTGGCCTGGGTGCCGCTGTTACTGCTCTGGCTGGGCATCGACGAAACGCCGAAGATCGTGCTTATCGACCTTGGTGCCTTCTTCCCGGTGTACCTGGCGCTGCTCGCCGGCATCCGCAACATCGACCGCAAACTGGTGGAAGTGGGCCGGCTCTACGGTCTTTCGTCCCTGGCGCTAGTGCGCCGCATCCTCCTGCCCGCCGCGCTGCCGAGCCTGTTCACCGGCCTGCGCGGCGCGCTCAGCCTAAGCTGGATGTTCCTCGTCGCCGCCGAACTGATCGCCGCCACCCGTGGCCTCGGCTACCTGCTCAGCGACGGCCGGGAAACCTCGCGGCCGGATCTGGTGATCGCTGCCATCCTGCTGCTGGCGCTGCTCGGCAAACTCAGCGACAGCCTGCTCAAGGTCTGGGAAACCCGCGCCCTGCGCTGGCGCGACAGCTTCCAGGGTGGGGAGGGCGGAGCATGAGTGCGCTGCTGAAACTGCAGAATATCCACAAGGCCTTCGCTGACGTACGTGTGCTCGAAGACGTCAGCCTGAGCCTGGCCGCTGGCGAAGTGGTCAGCCTGCTCGGCCCCTCCGGCTGCGGTAAAAGCACCTTGCTGCGCATCGCCGCAGGGCTGGATCAGGATTATCAGGGCGGGCTGGAACTCAACCCGCTGCTCAACTTCGGGCGTGGTAGCGGCATCGGCGTGGTGTTCCAGGAGCCTCGGCTGATGCCCTGGCTAAGCGTCGCGCAGAACGTCGGCTTCGCCGATGGCTGGGTGGCGGATGATAAATGGGTGGAACAATTGCTGCGTGACGTCGGCCTGCACGGGCGTGGCGAGGCGCTGCCCAAGCACCTCTCCGGCGGCCAGGCCCAACGCGTGGCCATCGCCCGCGCCCTGTATGGCAAACCGCAAGTACTGCTGCTGGATGAGCCCTTCAGCGCAGTGGACGCCTTCACCCGCATGAAACTGCAGGATCTGCTGGTGGAACTGGCCGCTCGCTACGAAATCGCCGTTCTGCTGGTCACCCATGACCTCGACGAAGCCTTCTACCTCAGCGACCGCGTGCTGATCCTTGGCGGCACACCAAGCCGATTGCAACGCGAACTGGCCGTGCCCCTGACCCGCCCTCGCGACCGCCGCTCGGCGGAGTTGGCCTACTTGCGCGGTGAAGCATTGACGGAGCTCTATCAGTCGCACGTGCTGTAAACGAACTCTTCAAGGTGGAGTACTTTTTCGGGCCGTAAGGCCCGATTTTTTTACCCGCGCCGCACGCGCAGGCTTTTGTAGCTCGGATGAAATCCGGGGGCTTTGTCAGGGCGAGGTTTCAGAGGTTATGGCGGGTATGAAACCGAACGGTTCATTCGCATGAAGACGCTCTACCCAGACTACTTGCTGACGTAGGGCGGCCTCGCTCGCGAAGCGAGCAGCCCGCCAGGCCGTGCCGAGACCGGAGCCTGCGGCCAACACATCATTGGCGTACTGCTTCGCGAGTACGCCCTACACGCTGTGCATGCGCCTAGATCTCTGAAAATGGTATTACACAGAGCTTTCCTGTTATTAGGCTTACTAGTTGGTACATGAACTGCTTTGGAAGAATTGCTACAGCTTCTGTAGCCATGGGCCTTAATTCACCTTGCATAATTTCTTCAATTTCGCTAGGCCTGTATCTGGCTGAGTGGCCTAAGTAAAACATCAATAAGTATGAGTTGCATAAGTGGTGATAGCTGCCTTCTTGAAGTGAGCAGTAGTATCTGTATCCATTCCTCGTAAGTATTGAGGCGATTCCTAGAGTGGAATACTCCTTTAATATATTTTTATATATTGCCGGCCAGTTTTGATTATTTACTCGCTTTCGCTTCGCGCTCCTGTGAATTATTTTTGAATCTTTTTCATAAGGGTCGAGAAAGTAATCCTTGCGATTTCTCTTGAGAAATTTGCTGGTATCAAGGCTGGCTTCTAGGCCCTTAGAGTATTCAACCTCTGTCATTAGATATGTTGAGCTTTCATTTACGCAAAATCTAATGTTTATAGGTAGATATTTGGGGTCTTTGAAAAATCCTAGATTTCGACTAATTCCGCTGAGTTCTGGGATAAATGTGCATACGTGGCGAAGGGTGATTTCATGCTTTCCGACAACAGGAGTACCTAATATTTTTGAAAACTCCAAAAATATATTTGTGCAGTTGCTTATTTTTCCGGATATTGTAAGTGCATGCCTCTTGCCGTGCGTATTTGTTATTCCGTGATGCTCGACAACATCCTCTAGGTTGACCTTGTTGACTGAGAGTAATGCCTTTACTAGGTTCATCATTCCGTAATAGTAAAGTGTTCCTTTGGCAGGCATCTCAACTGATTTTGCAGCCTTGTAGAAGTTCTCGGCCAGAGATGCAAAATATCTGGCTCTCTTGAAGCAAGTTCTATTATTGCCTGCAGACTTGTCAACTCTTTCGAGAAGATGACCATGCATAAACGACCAAGGGTCTGCTGTAAGTATTGCTGGCTCTGCAGGCTCCATCAATATGTGCGAGTATCGGACGTTTTGATATTTGTATTTTGCTTCTTTTACTTCTTGAAGAGCCATATGATCTCGTTTTCTTAGACTGATTTGGCCGGTATAACGTTTGGTTAAGGGCGGGCTTTAGCCCGTCCCAGTGAGCGAAGCGAACGAATTGAGCCAGTTTTTATATGGCGGTTGCATGAAATCTGCTGTGTAAACGACAGATTTCGTCAACAATTGGTTGTGCCTCAAATTTGTGCCCGAGGATTTCGAATATACCTGTGTCAACATAGAAGGCTCTAAATAAATGAGCCGGTACGCCGTCGCTTTCAATAGGGCCGCCGACATAGGCAGGAATAACATGGCCCACAATAGGGCTGCTGTTCAGGTAGTGGTCAAGGTTTTCATCAAAGTGCTCTAGCTTGTTTCTTAGATTTCTGTCACGCAAAGGACTTTCATCGGAAAGTTCTAGAAGTAACTTAAGTTCTGCTCCTCGATTTGCGTGTAAATTTTCTTTTCCTGATTTAGAAGGCCAAGCATATCGAGATATCGCTGCAGCATGAACGAAGATGTTTTGAAGGTGGTTTAGAATTGCATCCTGTAATTCTCCACCGATCTCGTAGTTTCCCGCTGTTTCGTTTGTCATAGAAATAAACTCTGCCAAGAAGTCAATGGAGAGCATGGCTGCTTCGCAATGAAATCTAATGCTTTGCATATAAAATGCTATAGCTGGTGGCCAGATTCCTTCTGACATAGAGATGCACCTTACTTTTGGGTAGCCATATAACGCTTTGCTCACCGGAAAATTGGGAGCGTAGCGAGTAATTTTTCCGGGTGCAGCAACTTGTTAGGCTTATTCACTGGAATGCGTCCATAAGCAAGAAAGTCCCCGGTGATCTTTGATGCTTGTCTATCAGCGGCACCAGCCTCTTGAAGTGCTCGGTGTTGCAATGAGCATCCAAAGCTGCGCGGTCAGGCCACTCCTCTATGAAGGTGAAATGGCCAAGATCTTTTTGGTTGATGTAAAGGTCATAGGAAATGCACAGAGGCTCTTCCTTGGTTCTTGCCACAAGCTCTCGATACAGAGGCATAACGTCCTGAATGTGTTCTAGCTTGATGAAATCTTGAGCAATAACTTTCAGCATCCTGTGTACTCCCGAATATTCAGCCTAATTATTAATTAGGCGACATTCATATCGCGTGTCCATGCTAAACCTGTCGCATAACCTTCCTTGTCGTCCTGCAAGTCCTTGTTTCGCTTGAGGGCGGTCGCGTGAAACGCGACAACCTCTGGGGAGAAACGCGACATAGATAACGGCAAGCCCAATCTGCTAGATCACTGCACCAACAGAGCCAAACCAAAACCTAGTCCATCCAACGCAAGGCTGTCCATGCTTCGTGGGCAAAATGCCATATTGGCTTTTTACCGTTGGAGAATCGCCGCTCCAGACCTTCCCAAACCCACCCACAAATTTTGTGAACACCCCTGTGGATAACCTCTGCAAAAGCCCTCCGCGCCTAGCATTCAAGCGGGCCTCGGCAGGCCGTTCAATTTTTGTCCAATGACGTTGTACTGGCGTTATCGCCAGGCGGAATATCGCTTTTAATCAATCACTTGGGTCTGGTTTTCAACCGCGGGGCAGGGCGGGGTGTATTGCCGGGCGTCGTGCACAGAATCTGGGGAAAGTGCTGTGGATAAGATGCGGGAAAACTCGTCCAGGCTAGGTGGGGCAAGGGCTGCGTGGGGCTGGTGGTTTTTCGTACGGTGACGCGCGGCTGTCATCTTTCGTGGCTATAGTGGCCGGTCGATTTTTAGCCGCTGGAGCCTTCGATGCCTGACTCGTCTGAACGTCCCGCCCCGGTCAGTTTGCTGCAGGCCTTCTGGTTCTGGTTGAAGCTGGGGTTGATCAGCTTCGGTGGGCCGGCGGGGCAGATTTCGATCATGCATCAGGAGTTGGTGGAGAAGCGCCGCTGGTTGTCCGAGCGGCGTTTTCTGCATGCGCTGAATTACTGCATGTTGCTGCCGGGGCCGGAGGCGCAGCAGTTGGCTACCTATATCGGCTGGTTGATGCACCGCACCTGGGGCGGGGTGATCGCCGGGGTGCTGTTCGTGTTGCCGTCGCTGCTGATCCTGATCGTATTGTCCTGGGTCTACCTGGTGTTCGGCGATGTGCCGCTGGTGGCCGGGATCTTCTATGGCATCAAGCCGGCGGTGACGGCCATCGTTCTGCAGGCGGCCTGGCGTATCGGCGGGCGGGTGTTGAAGAACGCCTGGCTGTGGGCTATCGCGGCGGCGGCCTTCGTCGCCATCTTCGCCTTGCAGCTGCCGTTCCCGCTGATCGTGCTGGGCGCCGCGCTGGTGGGGTACATCGGTGGGCGGCTGGCGCCGCAGCACTTCGCGGTCGGCGCCGGGCATGGCGAGGCGGGTGGGGCGCATGCGCCGGCATTGATCGATGACGACACGCGCCTGGCGCACACGCATTTTCGTTCCAGCCGGCTGGCGTTGATCCTGCTGGCCGGCGTGGTGCTCTGGTTGCTGCCGATGGGCCTGCTGACCTTGGCGTTCGGCTGGCAGGGCACGCTGACGCAGATGGGTTGGTTCTTCACCAAGGCGGCGCTGCTCACCTTTGGCGGTGCCTATGCGGTATTGCCCTATGTGTATCAGGGCGCAGTGGGTCACTACGGCTGGCTGACGCCGACGCAGATGATCGATGGCCTGGCGCTGGGTGAAACCACACCGGGGCCGTTGATCATGGTGGTGGCGTTCGTCGCCTTCGTCGGCGCTTACGGCCAGCCAGTGTTCGGTGGCGATTCGGCCTTCGCCAGCGGTGCGCTGGCGGCGGTGCTGGTTACCTGGTTCACCTTCCTGCCGTCGTTTCTGTTCATCCTCGCTGGCGGGCCGCTGGTGGAGTCGACCCACGGGCAGTTGACCTTCACCGCGCCGTTGACCGGGATCACTGCCGCCGTGGTCGGGGTGATCCTCAACCTGGCGCTGTTCTTCGGTTATCACGTGCTCTGGCCCGAAGGCTTCGCCGGGGCGTTCGATTGGATGTCGGCGTTGATCACCCTGGGTGCCGGGGTCGCGCTGCTGGGCTTCAAACGCGGGGTGATCGAGACGCTGCTGGCTTGTGCGCTGGCGGGGCTGCTGGTGCAATGGCGGCTTTGAGCGCAAGCGGGAGAACTCAATGCAGCGTTTGACGCTGGAGCGTCGCCAGGTCTGGGTGTACCTGGTCGGGATCGTACTGGGGCTGCTTCTCGGCAGCCTGTGGCCGGGCATCGGGCAGTTCAGCGAGTGGCTGTTGTGGCCGGCGCTGATGTTGCTGCTGTTCGCCACCTTCGTACAGGTGCCGCTGCTGCATCTGCGCGAGGCATTCGCCGACCATCGTTTCGTCCTCGCGGTGCTGCTGGGCAATTTCGTCCTGCTGCCGCTGCTGGTGTGGGGCCTGTTGCAGTGGCTGCCGGACGATCCAGCGCTGCGCCTGGGCGTGCTGCTGGTGCTGCTGGTGCCCTGCACTGACTGGTTCATCACCTTCAGCCAGTTGGGCGGTGGCAACGTGCCGCGCGCCATCGCCATCACACCGCTGAACCTGCTTGTGCAATTGCTCCTGCTGCCGCTGTACCTGTGGCTGATGGCCGACGCGCAGCTCACCACGACGCTGGGTCTGGGCGATGTCTGGCCGGCCGTGCTGGTGGTCGTGTTGCCGTTGTTGCTGGCGCTGCCAGTCCAGTGTTGGATCGAGGCGCGTGCCGAGCGTGAACGGCTGCGCGACCACCTGGCCTGGTGGCCGATCCCACTGCTGGGGCTGGTGCTGCTGTTGATCGCCGCCGCCCAGGTCGGTGCGGCGCGCTCGGCGTTGGCACTGTTGCCCATGCTATTGCCGCTGTTCGCCGGGTTCCTGTTGCTGGCAGCGCTGCTGGCCAAGGGGCTGGCCCTGCTGCTGCGGCTGCCGCGCGAACAGGGACGTACCCTGGCGTTCAGTATGGGCACGCGCAATTCCTTCGTCATGCTGCCGTTCGCCGTGGCGCTGCCCGCCGGCTGGGAACTGGTGGCCCTGGTGATCGTGTTGCAGTCGCTGGTGGAGTTGTTCGGCATGCTGCTGTACCTCTGGGCGCTGCCGCGTTATTTGTTTCGCTAGCAGGCCCGTTCCAGCATTAGGGCGATACAGCCTATAACTCCAGCGTCAAGCGTAAACGATCCCGATGCTGCAAGCCGTCCTCGAACAGCGGCTCGGTGTAGTGCTGCAGGAAGTAATCCGGCTCCACCGCCACCACGCGAAAGTCGGCGCGCTGATAGAAGGTCAGTTGGTGGCCGAAGCTGCCGGTGCCCAGCTCCAGGCGCTTCGCACCGAGCTGTCGGACCTGGTCGATGGCGTGGCGCAGCAGCAGGGTACCGATGCCATGACCCTGACGCTCGGGGGCCACGGCGATATTCATCAATTCCCAGGTATCGGCGTTCAGGGCCTTGATCACGTAGACGCCGACGATCGCCTCGTCCAGACGCGCAACCACGCAATGGCCGTCCTGCAGATAGCGGGCGATGACGGCAGCGCTGGGATCGGCCTCCAGCAGCAGTGCCATTGGCGCCTTTTCGCTGGGAACCTTATGCAGGCTCGGGATGGTCATGACGAGTCTTCTTTAAAGGTGTTTTAGTTATAAATAAATCATTATTTATTCTTTTTGTTTCTCTTCGTTCCTGAGCATAGTGAGCACCACGCAAGCGACTGCCAAGGAGCACGAACATGAGTATCCGTCTGGGCGACATCGCCCCCGATTTTGAACAGGATTCCAGCGAAGGCCGCATCCGCTTCCACGAGTGGCTGGGCGATAGCTGGGGCATTCTCTTCTCCCATCCGGCCGACTTCACCCCGGTGTGCACCACCGAGCTGGGCTTCACCGCCAAGCTCAAGGACGAATTCGCCAAGCGCGGCGTCAAGGCCATCGCCCTGTCGGTCGACCCGGTGGATTCGCACCTGAAGTGGATCGACGACATCAACGAGACGCAGAACACCGCGGTCAACTTCCCGATCATCGCCGACGCCGATCGCAAGGTGTCCGACCTCTACGACCTGATCCACCCGAACGCCAACGACACCCTGACCGTGCGTTCGCTGTTCGTCATCGACCCGAACAAGAAGGTGCGCCTGACCATCACCTACCCGGCGAGCACCGGGCGCAACTTCAACGAGATTCTGCGCGTGGTCGACTCGCTGCAACTGACCGACAACTACAAGGTGGCCACCCCGGCCAACTGGCAGGACGGTGATGAGGTGGTGATCGTGCCGTCGCTGAAAGACGAGGCCGAGATTGCCCAACGCTTCCCGAAAGGCTACCGCGCGGTCAAACCGTACTTGCGCCTGACGCCACAGCCGAACAAGTAAGGATCGATCATGCATGTCGTGTTGCTATCCGGTAGCCCCGCGGCGCGTTCGCGCACCGAGCTGCTGCTGGACTACGTGCGTCAACGCCTCGAGGCGCAGCACGTGGAAGTGAGCTTGCTGCGGGTGCGCGACTTTCCCGCCGAAGACCTGCTGCATGCACGCTTCGACAGCCCCGCTGTCCAGCAACTGCAGGCCGTGGTAGCCAGCGCCGATGGCCTGGTGGTCGGCACGCCGGTGTACAAGGCGTCGTTTACCGGCGCCCTGAAAGTGCTGCTGGATCTGCTTCCCGAGCGCGCCCTGGCGCACAAGGTGGTGCTGCCACTGGCCAGTGGAGGCAGCCCGGCGCACCTGCTGGCGGTGGACTACGCCCTGAAGCCGGTACTCGCCGCGCTGAAGGCGCAGGAGATGCTCAGCGGCGTGTTCGCCGTGGACAAGCAGATCGCTTATCCCGAAGGCGAGCTGCCGGCGCAGATCGACGACGAGCTGCGCGAGCGTCTTGATGAATCGCTGGAACAACTGGCCGCCGCCCTGGCGCGCAGGCCGAAACCGATTGACCCGAACGTATTGAACGACCGGCTGGTAAACGCCCGCTGGAGTATCTGATCCACCCGTAACACCCCGCCTTACTCGCCCGCTAACGGGCAAGCAGGTAGCCAACCAAGACACCACAGCAAAGGGAGAGCGCCATGCGCACCATTACTTTGCGTCGGAGCCTGGTCGCCCTGTTTGCTGCGGCCATTTCCTTCGGCGCCATCACTCACGCTCAAGCCGAGACGCTGCGTATCGGTTATCAGAAGTACGGCACTCTGGTGCTGCTCAAGGCCAAGGGCACCCTGGAAAAACGCCTGGCGGAGAAGGGCGTGGACGTCAAATGGACGGAATTCCCCGGCGGCCCGCAATTGCTCGAAGGGCTCAACGTCGGTTCGGTGGATTTCGGTGTTACCGGGGAAACCCCGCCGGTCTTCGCCCAGGCGGCGGGTGCCGATCTGCTTTACGTAGCCCATGAGCCGCCAGCACCGACCGGTGAGGCGATCCTGGTGCCGAAGGATTCGTCGATCAAATCGGTCGCCGAGCTCAAGGGCAAGAAGGTCGCCCTGAACAAGGGCTCCAACGTCCACTACCTGCTGGTGCGCGCCCTGGAAGATGCCGGCCTGAAATACAGCGATATCACCCCGGTCTACCTGCCGCCGGCCGATGCCCGCGCCGCGTTCGAGCGTGGCAGCGTCGATGCCTGGGTGATCTGGGATCCCTTCCAGTCCGCTGCCGAGCAGCAGTTGCAGGCACGCACCCTGCGTGACGGCACCGGCCTGGTCGACAACCACCAGTTCTACCTGGCGACCCGTCCCTATGCCGAGAAGAACCCTGAAGTGGTCGGCATCCTGATCGACGAGATTCGCGGCGTTGGCGAGTGGGTGCAGGGCAACCTCGACGAGGCCACCGATCAGGTCGCGCCGCTGATCGGCCTGTCCCCGGAGATCACCCGCCAGGCCGTTGAGCGCCAGGGTTACGGCGCGCAGTTCATCACCCCGGAGGTGGTCGAGGCGCAGCAGAAGATCGCCGACACCTTCACCGAGCTGAAGCTGATCCCCAAGCAACTGACCATCAGGGATGTGATCTGGAATCCGCCGGCCAAGGTCGCGCAGGCCCAGTAAACCCTACCCCAGCCCCTCTCCCGGTGGGAGAGGGGAGCGAATCCAAGGAGACAACTCCATGAGCCTCAACATCTTCTGGTTCCTGCCTACCCATGGTGATGGCAAGTACCTGGGCACCTCCGAAGGCGCGCGCGCCGTCGACCACGGCTACCTGGCGCAGGTCGCCCAGGCGGCTGACCGCCTCGGTTATGGCGGCGTGCTGATCCCCACCGGGCGTTCCTGCGAGGACTCCTGGCTGGTGGCAGCCTCGCTGATCCCAGTCACGCAGAACCTGAAGTTCCTTGTCGCCCTGCGCCCTGGGATCATTTCGCCGACCGTGGCCGCGCGCCAGGCGGCGACCCTGGATCGCCTGTCGAACGGCCGTGCGCTGTTCAACCTGGTGACCGGGGGCGATCCGGACGAGCTGGCCGGTGACGGTCTGCACCTGTCGCATGCCGAGCGTTACGAGGCGTCCGTCGAGTTCACCCGCATCTGGCGCCGCGTGCTGGAGGGCGAAACCGTCGATTATGACGGCAAGCACATCCAGGTGAAGGGCGCCAAGCTGCTCTACCCGCCGATCCAGCAGCCGCGTCCGCCGCTGTATTTCGGTGGGTCGTCCGACGCAGCCCAGGATCTGGCCGCCGAGCAGGTCGAGCTGTACCTGACCTGGGGCGAGCCGCCGGCTGCCGTGGCCGAGAAGATCGCCCAGGTGCGTAAGAAGGCTGCTGCGCAGGGCCGCCAAGTACGCTTCGGCATTCGCCTGCACGTGATCGTGCGCGAGACCAGCGAGGAAGCCTGGGCAGCGGCGGATCGTCTGATCAGCCATCTGGATCAGGACATCATCGACCGCGCCCAGGCGTCGCTGGCGCGCTTCGACTCCGTCGGCCAGCAACGCATGGCCGCCCTGCACGGCGGCAAGAAAGACAACCTGGAAGTGTCGCCGAACCTCTGGGCCGGTGTCGGCCTGGTGCGCGGCGGCGCCGGCACCGCCCTGGTCGGCGATGGCCCGACCGTGGCTGCACGGGTCAGGGAATACGCCGAGCTGGGTATCGACACCTTCATCTTCTCCGGCTACCCGCATCTGGAGGAGTCGTACCGGGTCGCCGAACTGCTGTTCCCGCACCTGGACGTGGCCCAGCCGCAGCGTCCGGAAAGTCGCGGCTATGTCAGCCCGTTCGGCGAAATGATCTCCAGCGACATTTTGCCGAAGGCGGCTTCGGCGAGCTGAGGGTGGGCGCGCAGATAGAGGTTTCCCCGGATTGCATCCGGGCTACGGGGTGAAAAGACACCCTCTCCCCCAGCCCCTCTCCCGCAAGCGGGAGAGGGGAGCTAAACCGAGCGCCGCTCAGCCCCCTCTCCCATTTATGGGAGAGGGTTGGGGAGAGGGCTGATGTAGCCCGGATGAAATCCGGGGACACAGGTACGGCTAAATAAGATTCTTCGAGGCAAATATGAGCAACACCACCATCAACAAACTGGCCCTGCGCGCTGCGCCCTGGGCCTTGCCGCTGGGGCTGCTGGCCGCCTGGCAACTGGCTGTGGCCAGTGGCTGGCTGTCCAGCCGCATTCTGCCGGCGCCCAGCGCCGTGCTCGCCGCTGGCTGGGAGCTGCTGGCCTCCGGCGAAATCTGGCAGCACCTGGCGATCAGCGGTCAGCGCGCCGGGATCGGCTTCGCCATCGGCGGCGGTATCGGCCTGCTGCTGGGCTTTATCACCGGCCTGTCGAAATGGGGCGAGCGCTTTCTCGACAGCTCGGTGCAGATGATCCGCAACGTGCCGCACCTGGCGCTGATCCCGCTGGTGATCCTCTGGTTCGGCATCGACGAGGCAGCCAAGGTGTTCCTGGTCGCGCTCGGCACGCTATTCCCGATCTACCTCAACACCTACCACGGTATTCGTAACGTCGACCCGGCGCTGGTGGAGATGGCGCGCAGCTATGGCCTGTCCGGCTTCTCGCTGTTCCGTCAGGTGATCCTGCCCGGTGCGTTGCCGTCGATCCTGGTTGGCGTGCGTTTCGCCCTCGGCTTCATGTGGCTGACGCTGATCGTGGCCGAAACCATCTCGGCCAGCAGCGGCATCGGCTACCTGGCGATGAATGCCCGTGAGTTCCTGCAGACCGACGTGGTGGTGCTGGCGATCCTGCTCTATGCGGTGCTCGGCAAGCTGGCCGACGTCGCCGCCCGTGGTCTTGAGCGCGTCTGGCTGCGCTGGCACCCGGCCTATCAGGCCAAGGCAGGTGGGCAATGACGGCGCTGCATAACATTCGTCAGGGAATTCCGCTGGCGATCGAGAACATCGAGAAATCCTTTGGCGAGCGTCAGGTGCTCAAGGGCATCGACCTGCATATCCCTGCAGGTCAGTTTGTCGCCGTGGTTGGCCGTAGCGGCTGTGGCAAGAGCACCTTGCTGCGTCTGCTGGCCGGGCTGGATCAACCCAGCGGCGGTCAGTTGCTGGCCGGCAATGGCTCGCTCAACGCGGTGCGTGAAGACATCCGTCTGATGTTCCAGGACTCGCGGCTACTGCCCTGGAAGCGAGTGATCGACAACGTCGGTCTGGGGCTTTCCGGCAACTGGCGCAAGCAGGCCGAGGAAGCGCTGGCGGCGGTCGGCCTGGCGGATCGCGCTAATGAATGGCCGGCAGCACTGTCCGGCGGGCAGAAGCAGCGCGTGGCCCTGGCCCGTGCATTGATCCATCGGCCGCGCCTGCTGCTGCTCGACGAGCCGCTGGGCGCGTTGGATGCGCTGACCCGCATCGAGATGCAGCAACTGATCGAACGCCTGTGGCAGCAGCATGGCTTCACCGTACTGCTGGTCACCCACGACGTGGCCGAAGCGGTTGCTGTGGCGGATCGGGTGATCCTGATCGAGGACGGTCAGATCGGCCTCGACCTCGACGTGCAACTGGTGCGCCCGCGTCCGCATGGCTCGCCGCTGCTGGCGGCACTGGAAGCGCGTGTGCTCGACCGCGTACTGGCGCAGCCGGAATTGCCGACGCCGCCCGAACCCGTATCACCCCTGCCCACGCAATTGCGTTGGGCGCTTTGACGCCGTAGCCCGGAGGCAATCCGGGAGCGGCTCGAGAATTCCCCGGATTGCACCGGGCTACCTGTAAAACGACCTGAGGAGAAACACCATGACCATCAAAGCCATCAACGTACGTAACCAGTTCAAGGGCAACATCAAGGAAATCGTCATCGGCGACGTACTGTCGGAAATCGACGTGCAGACCGCTGCCGGTATCGTCACCTCGGTGATTACCACCCGCTCCGTGCGTGAGCTGGAACTGCAGGTGGGTAGCGAAGTGATCGCCTTCGTGAAATCCACCGAAGTGTCCATCGCCAAGCTCTGATCGGCGGATGATGGCTCCCTCGCTCCAGCGTGGGAGCCAGTGCCGGGTGCTCTGGTGCTTCATCAGCATCTGACGCAGAGCATCTCTGGATGCATCCCACGGGGAGCGTGGGAACGAGCAAAGAGAGGCTGCCTGAGCAGCCTGCGGATATGAGCTGAAGGATGTTTTTGCAGGTAAAGAGAGATTGGTTATAAGAAGAAAAGAAAAAGATATTTTTCAGCTATATGTTTTTTCTGCAGAATCGCGCCATCAAATAGCCTGCCTGCAGGCTTCTCTTTCGATAAGGACGCCTTAGATGCTGAAGAAGATCGTTCTGGCCACCGTGGCCAGCGCCACCCTGCTGACTGGCTCGCTGAGCCATGCTGCGGCCGATACGCCATTCCACAACGCCTCCTACGACATCGCTCGCGAACTGTTCGGCGAGATCAACCCGCTTTTCGTCGAGCACTGGAAACAGCAGAGCGGCAAGGAAGTGAAGATCATCCAGTCGTTCGCCGGTACCTCGCGTCAGGCGCAGGACATCATCCAGGGCAAGAAGGTCGACGTGGTCACCTTCAACCAGGTAACCGACGTGGACATCCTGGCCAAGCGCAAGCTGCTGCGCGAGGACTGGGCCGAGCAGTTCCCCAACAACAGCTCGCCGTACTACAGCACCACCGCTTTCCTGGTGCGCGAAGGCAACCCGAAGAACATCAAGAGCTGGGATGACCTGATTCGCGATGACGTGAAGCTGGTATTCCCCAACCCGAAAACCTCCGGCAACGCGCGCTACAGCTATTTGGGCGCATGGCTGTTCGCCAACGAGAAATTCAACGGCGACCAGGAGAAGGTCAAGGCCTTCGTCGGCAAGGTGCTGAAGAACGTCGAGAACTTCCCCACCGGCGGCCGTGGCGCCACCGTGGCCTTCGCCCAGAACGGTCAGGGCGACGTGCTGCTGACCTTCGAATCGGAAGTGATCAACATCGCCAAGGGTGACGAGTTCAAGTCCGCCAACCTGGAAATCGTGGTTCCGGAAGTCAGCGTACTGGCCGAATTCCCGGTGGCCATCGTCGACAAGGTGGCCGATGAGCGCGGTACCCGCGAGCAGGCCAAGGCCTTCCTCGACTTCCAGTACAGCAAGGACATCCAGCAGCTGCTGACTCGCTACAACTACCGCGTGCACAACCCGGAAGTGGTCGAGGCGACCAAGGCGCAGTTCGCGCCGGTGCGCCTGATCAACCCGACCGAGGTGCTGGGCAGCTGGGACGAGATCACCGCCAAGCATTTTGACAACGGTGGTATCCTCGACCAGCTTCTCGCAGAGGGTCGCTGACAGCGACGGTCTGGCACGGGTGCAACCCGCCAGCCATGAATGCGAGCATCGTAATGGTCAATTGGCCGCCTTATTGGCGGCCAACTGCATTTGTAGAGTCGAGCTTTTTTCGTGAGTAAACCGACGCTGTTCTTCCTGCAGACTCCGCTGCTGCCTGGCTTCGGCCTGAGCTTCGGCGTCAGCGTGCTGTACCTCTCGCTGGTGATCCTGTTGCCGTTGTCTGCGCTGCTGCTGTACGTCAGCGACATGACCTGGGCCCAGTACTGGTTCGCCATCAGCGACCCGCGCGTGGTGCAGACCTACAAGGTGACCATCTCTGCGGCGTTCTACTCGACGATAGCAGTGTTGGTGATCGGCCTGCTGCTGGCCTGGATCATCACCCGCTACGATTTCCCTGGCCGGCGCATTGTCGATGCGCTGGTCGATCTGCCTTTCGCCCTGCCGACCTCGGTGGCTGGCCTGACCCTCGCCGCGCTGCTGGTGCCCAACGGCTGGATCGGCCAGTGGCTGGGCTTCAAGGTGGCCTACGCCTACGCAGGTATCGTGGTGGCGATGGTCTTCACCAGCATTCCATTCGTGGTGCGCACGGTGCAGCCGGTGCTGCAGGACCTCGGCTCGGAATACGAAGAGGCTGCGCGCACCCTCGGCGCCAGTCGTGTGCAGACCTTCCGCAAGGTGATCCTGCCGACCCTGGCGCCGGCGCTGGTCACCGGTGGTTCGCAGGCGTTCATCCGCAGCCTCGGTGAGTTCGGCGCGGTGATCATGATCGCCGGCAACATCCCCTACCAGACGGAAGTCAGCTCGCTGATGATTTTCGTCCGTCTGCAGGAATTCAATTACCCGGCTGCGGCAGCCATCGCTTCGGTGATCCTGCTCGCGTCGCTGACTCTTCTGTTCCTCCTGCAGGTCGTGCAGGGGCGTCTGTTCGCATGGCAACGGCAAGGTCGATGAAAAAGCCCCAAGATTGGCGCCAGTGGGCGCTGGTAATCCTCGGTCTGACAGTGGTGGCGCTGATTCTGCTGGTGCCGCTGGCGCTGATCTTCACCAAGGCCCTGGCCGGCGGACTCGACCTGCTGTGGAGCAACCTCGGCGAGGACTACATGCTCCACGCCATCGGCCTGACCCTGTTGGTAGCGGCGATCACCGTGCCGCTGAACCTGTGCTTCGGCATCTGCCTGGCCTGGTGCGTGACCCACTACGATTTTCGTGGGCGCAAGCTGCTGACCACCCTGATCGACATTCCCTATGCGGTGTCGCCGGTGGTGGCCGGTCTCTGCTACCTGGTGGTCTACGGTCTGGAGAGCTTCATCGGCCGCTGGTTCTACGATCAGGGCCTGCAGCTGATGTTCGCCTGGCCGGGCATCGTCATGGTCACCGTGTTCGTCACCGCGCCCTACGTGGCACGCATCCTGATCCCGGTGATGCAGACGCAGGGGCAGGACGAGGAAACCGCCGCGATGTGCCTGGGCGCCAGCGGCTGGCAGATCTTCCGCCGCATCAGCCTGCCGAAGATCAAGTGGGCGCTGCTGTATGGCGTCGTCGTCACCAATGCCCGCGCGGTGGGCGAGTTCGGCGCGGTGTCGGTGGTTTCCGGCACCATCATCAACCAGACCCTGACCCTGCCGCTGCTGGTCGACCAGCTCAACAACGACTACAAGCCGGCTGCAGCCTTCACCGCCGCCGGCCTGCTGGCCTGCATGGCGCTGCTCACCCTGTTCCTCAAGACCTTCATGGAATGGCGCCAGCGCCGCCTGATGCAACGCGCCGAGGCGTGACCTGCGCCTGAATAGCGTAGAGTTTCGCGGCTGAAGCCGCTCCTGCAGTTGCATCTGTGCTCCGTAGGAGCGGCTTCAGCCGCGATGTTCTTCCGACGCCGCTATCTGCACCTGATTGCGCCCGCCGTGCTTGGCGGCATATAGCGCCTTGTCAGCATGCTCACGCAGTTGCTCGGCATCGCTGTGCACATCGGTGCCGGCTATACCGGCACTCAGGGTGCAGGAGAATTCGCCACCATCGGCGATGAAGCGCAGCTCGGCGAAGCGCTGACGAATCTCGTCGATGATCAAACCTGCCTGCTGCGGTGTGCAGTCCGGCAGCACCGCAAGAAATTCCTCGCCGCCGTATCGGCCCAGGCTGTCGACCCGACGCAGGCGTTGGCGCAGCAGATTGGCCAGGGAGCGGATGACGTTGTCGCCGGCCGCATGACCGTGCTCGTCGTTGACCCGCTTGAAGTGGTCGATATCCAGCATCACCACGCTGGCGCGGTCGCCGCTGCGCAGGGCGCGCTCCAGTTCGATGGCCACTTGCTCTTTGATGTCGGCGTGCTTGAGCAGGCCGGTGAGGCTGTCGCGCGCAAGGGCGTCGGAGAGCAGGCGTGCACGCTGAGCGCGGGAGAACACGGTAGCTACTAGAGCATTGTCGGAAATCGGTTTGGTGACGAAGTCGTCGCCGGCCTTGATCAGCGCGTTCATCTGTTTGCCGATATCGGTTTCCGCCGACAGGTAGATGATCGGGATGCGTAGCCAGTCGTCATTGCAGCGGATGATCTGCGCCAGTTCGGGGCCGGTGCAGTGCGGCATGTTGACGTCGAGTAGCACCACCTCGGGGTTGAAATCGCGCAGGTGGGTGAAGATCCGCGCCGGTTCGCTGAGTATCTCCACCAGCATGCCGGCATCACGCAGCACCAGGCTGTAGCGGCTGGCCAGGTCCTGGTCGTCGTCGGCGATCAGCACGCGGTAGGGTTCGCCGTGCTGTTGCGAGAAGCAGCGTTCGAGGCGGCTTTCCAGCTGCGGGATGTCCACCGGCTTGCTGAACAGGCCCATGGCGCCGGCGCGCACCGCATGCAGCTGGGTAGCGAAGTCATCCTGCTGGTCGGTGAGCACCAGCAGCGGCAGTGGTTCGTCCAGGCGTTCGCGCAACTGGTGGGCGTAATCCAGACCGCAACTGGCTTCGCCGGGCAGCTTGGCGTCGATGATCAGCGCGTCGGGCAGGTGCTGCTGCAGCGCGGCGTCAAGCCCTGCGGTGGAATTGAAATGCTCGGCGCGGTAACCGAAGTTGCTCAGCGTCTGGCGCATGTTCTCGCCAACCGCGGCTTCGCCTTCGAGGATGTAGATGGTGCGGCTGCCGTCTTCCTGGCGCGGCAGCTTGCGCGCTTTGCCTACCGGTTCAGTGATGGCCCCCGCGCTGGTCGGCTGCTCGCCGAGTGCCTGCAAGGCAGTGACGAACTCGTTGAGGCTCTGCTGTTGGCGCAGCAGGCGCTCCATCCAGCGCTCGGCATGCTGCTCCAGTTCGCGCGCCTGCTGGCCAAGCTGGCTGAAGCCGAAGGTGCCGGCACTGCCGGCCAGGCGGTGCAGCTGATGACGCAGCTCCTGCAGCAGACGCGTGCGCTCGGCTTCATCGGCGTCCAGCAGTTGCCTTGCCTGTTGCGCCAGCTGGGGCAGCTCCTGGCTCAGGCGTTCACTGAATTGCTGACCAAGCTGTTGCAAGTGTTGTTGCAGCGCCTGCGGGATGGCGCTGCCTTCGTGTTTATCCATTGCGCTGGTTCCAGATCTGCCGTACCTGAGCGGCGAGCTGCATCGGGTCGAATGGTTTGATGATCACGCCATGGGCGCCGAGGCTGTGGTAGTGGGCGACCTCGTCAGGCTGCACCTTGGCGGTCATGAAGGCCACCGGAATGCGTGCGGTATCGACCAGCTGGCCAATCAGCTCCAGGGTCTTGGGCCCATCCATGCCGGGCATCATCACGTCGAGCAGAATGAAATCCGGCGCGAAGCCCTGCACCTGGTCGAGCGCCTCCTGGCCACTGGCACAGCTCAATACCTGAAAGCCGCCGACGGCCTCCAGCGCGACCTTGGCCACGGCCTGGATCGAGGGATCGTCCTCGACATGCAGGATGCGTTTGAGCTCAGTCATCACGGTCTCCCCGGCCGTTGGCTGCTATCTGCAGTGTGGTACAGCTTTGTTGGCCTTGCGTAGGCGTCATGTCTCGCTTTCATCGACGCGCGGCAGTTCGAACCAGAAGGTCGCGCCCTGGCCAGGCACCGAGTGGAAACCGATACGCCCGTGCATGCGCTCGATGATTTCCTTGCAGATCGCCAGACCCAGGCCGGTGCCGCCTTTCTGCCGGGTATCGCCGGCGTCGGCCTGAGAGAACTTGGCGAAGATGCGCGAATGGAATGCCGCGGGGATACCCGGGCCATGATCGCGCACGCTGACTCGCAGCTTGTCAGCCATTGTCTCCAGGCTGACCTGCACCACGGCCCCTGCCGGTGAGAACTTGGCGGCGTTGGACAGCAGATTGGCCAGCACTTGGGCCAGGCGCTGGGTATCGACCCGGACTTCGACATCATGCTCTGCGTGCAGTTCGAGGCGCACCTGATGCTGGTCGGCATACGGCTGGTTATGCAGCAGTGCCAGTTCCAGCAGTGGTTTGAGTGGCCTGCGCTGGAGGTCGAAATGCATCTTGCCGGCGACCAGCTTTTCCATGTCCAGCAGGTCATTGATCAGCGCGCTCAGGCGCTGGCTGTTGGCTTCGGCGATGCTCAGCATGTGCGCCATGGCCTGCGGCACGGCGCCGAGTGCGCCACCGTTGATGAGGCCCAGCGAGCCGGCGATGGCGGTCAGCGGTGTGCGCAGTTCGTGGCTGACGGTGGAGACGAACTCGTTCTTCATCTGCTCGATGCGTTTGCGTTCGGCGATGTCACGAATCACCGCGATGAAGCGCACCTGGCCCTGGTGGCTGATTTGCGACATCGCCAGTTCCAGCGGGAAGCGTTCGCCGCCCAGGCGCAGGCCTTCCATCTCGCGAATCTGGTCGCTGGCGCAGCCTTGGCGCAGGGTGTCACTGGCCATGCCTGGAATCAGCGTGGCGATGTCGCGCCCGGCGACCTCGGCCTGGCTGTAGGCAAAGATGCGTTCGGCCGCGTGATTGAAGGTCTCGATGTGGCCCTCGTCGTCGAGAGTGACGATGGCATCGATGACGTTGTCGAGCAGGGTGCGCAGGTAATGCTCGCGTTCGCGAATCGCTCGCTCGGCGGCTACCCGGTCGCTGAAGTCCTGGATCTGCGCGACCAGATGCACGGGCTGGCCTTGGGCGTTGCGCACCAGCGCGCTGCTGAGCAGTACCCAGAGCACCTGACCCTGTTTGTCCAGATAACGCTTTTCCATCTGGTAGGCGCTGATGCGCCCGGCCAGCAGGTCGTCGACGTTGCGCAGGTCCGCACCGAGGTCGTCGGGGTGGGTGATGCGCTGAAAATCGAGGGCGAGCATTTCCTCGCGGCTGTAGCCGAGCATGCGGCACAGTTCGTCGTTGACCTCCAGCCAGCGTCCATCGATGGCCACCAGCGCCATGCCCTGCGGCGCGGTGGTAAAGGCGCTGCTGAACAGATGCTGGCTCAGGCGCAGGTCGTCTTCCATGACCTTGCGCTCGCTGATGTCCCAGATGAAACCGTCGACCCAGACCAGGCGCCCCTGGGCGTCGTGCTCGCCGCGACCTTTCTCGCGCACCCAGACGCTGTGGCCGTCGGCATGACGCAGGCGGTAGGTCAGCTCGAAGGTTTCCTGGCGAGCGATGCTGTCGTTGGCGAGGTAGGTGATCGGCAGGTCATCGGGATGGACGATGCTGGAGAAGCTGCGCACGCGATTGTCGATGAAGTCGCTGGGCGGGTAGCCAGTCAGGCTGAGAATCTCGTCGCTGACGTAACGCATGCTCCAGTCGCTGTCGTTGGCGCAGCGATAGACCACGCCGGGCAGGTTGGCGACCAGGCCACGGAAGCGACTTTCGCTCTGCTGCAGTGCGCGAGTGGCCTGCTGCAGGGCACTGATGTCGCTGGCGATGCCGAGAAAACCGGTGATCTGTCCGCTGGCGTCGAAGATGGCGTTGGTGGTGAGGTTGACCAGGCGCTGGCTGCCGTCCTTGTGCACGTACGTCCATTGGCGGGTTTCCGACTCGCCATTACGTACGTTGTGAGTGAAGACCTGGAAGCCGCTGACCGGATGCCCGCAACTGATGCTGAGCTGCTGGGCCCGAGCGTCGATTTCGCTGGGCAGATGGAAGCGTTCGGGCGTCATCTGGCCGATCACGGTGTCGCTGCTATAGCCCAGCAGGCGCTCTGCGCCAGAGTTGAAGAGGGTGACCAGGCCGTTCGGATCGGTGGCGATGATGGCAACGCCGCTGGCCGAATCCAGCACGGTCTGCAGGAATGCTCGCGCCTCGATCACCGCATCCTCGCGCTGCCGCGCTGCGCTGATGTCCGTGTGGGTGCCATACATCAGCAGCGGTCTGCCTTGCTCGTCGCGGCTGGAGAGGCGGCCGCGCACCTGTACCCACAGCCAGCGCCCGTCTCGGTGCTGCATGCGTATCTGCCGGTCGTAGAAGGCTAACTCGCCAGCGAAGTGGCGTCGCAGCATGCGTTCGCTGGGCTCGCGATCATCCGGGTGACAGAAGCGCTTCCAGGTTTCGACACTGGTGGGCTGCAGTTCCTCGAGGTGGTAGCCGAGCATCTGCGCCCAGCGCTCGTTGAACACGGTGGCGCCGCTCTGCACATTCCACTCCCAGGTGCCGACGTCGGTGCCTTCGATGATGCTGGCAAGGCGTTCGAGCAGGTTTTGCCGTGCCTGCTGCTGCTGCTCGCGCTCCAGGGTGGCGCCGACCCAGCGGGCGAACAGGCGCAGGAATTCGCGCTCGTTCTCGTCGAACTGACGGTCACGTGGGTGCTGGTCGCAGAAGGCCAGGGTGCCGACCCTGCGGCCATCGACCCAGATCGCCGTACCGATATAGCTTTCCAGGGCGAAGCGGGCGTAGCAGGCATGCTCTCGATAAGGTGAGCTGGCCATGCGCTCGATACTGAGAATGTCGTCCTGGGCGTAGGCCAGGCTGCAGTAGGTTTCGTTGAGGGCGAAGGTCTGGCCGTCCTCAAGCTGCGTGTCAGGACAGACCTGGACCAGGACGCGATAGTGATCGGCGTCAATCATGCCGATTACGCCGAGCGGCATGTCGAAATAGTTGGCCCCCATGCGCAGCGCTTCGCGCAGCTGTTCCTTGCTGCTCAGGCTCGATAGCGCAGAGATCTCGTTGAGTGCGTGCAGCGCGCTCTGTTGGCGTTGCATCAGGCGCTGGGTACTGCGATGTGTCGCGTGTAGCAGGATCATCAGCAAGGCTTCGGCGCCGCACCAGGCGAGCAGCCATTTGACTACCAGCCAGCGTTTGTCGCGTTCATGCACGGCATAGAGTTCGCTGACGTCACGCCAGGTCAGCACCGTGGCCATGGCTGGAGCGCCGGGTTGTGGCGAGGTTGCCATCGACAGCTGGCTGAGCAGGTAGTGTTGCCCGCCATCTTCCAGCAGGCGCTGGCTGTTACCCTCGCTGGGAGAGGGCAGAAGATCCGCTTGCAGCCAGATCTGTGCCTGCGGACGTGTCTGCTGGATCAGGCGCCAAGCGGGGGCGTGATTGGCTTGCGTACCGACCTCGGCCGCTGCGTTGAGTAATAGCGCGATGCCGGCGCCGAGGTCCCGATCCAGTTGCGGCAGATCCTCGAGCACATCCATTGCCACGCTGATGGCGCCGACCTGGCGCTGACCGTTTTGCGTATCGATCAGCAGCGGCGCCGCGGCACGGATGCCGATGCTGTTGTTAGCAAGGTTCAGTTCTGCACGACTGTCGCCAGTACGCAGCGCTTGCAGCAATAACGGGCGCATGGCCTCCTGGGTGTCACCAAAACGCTGCGGCTCGTGCACCCGCAGCAGGATGCGTGCGTCGTCTTGCAGATGGACGTAGAGGCGAAACGGCCGGTGCACCTGCATGTTGCGCCAGCGCGGCGCCAAGCGGGTGTAGAGCTGGTTGCGGATGCTGGCCAGACCGCCCTGGTCATCTTTGGGCAGGACCGACGCCTGACGCACCAGCTCGGCTACCCAGGCGTCGGCGGCGATGGCCTCGGCCAGCAACTGTGCACGCTCGCGCAGGCCGTGCTGAACGCTTTGCAGTGCCAGACGTTGCGCCTCGGCCTGCTTGTTCATCTGCAATTGCCACAGCGCCTCACGCTCGTGCAGTGCCTGGCGCCCGAGGAAGGCGAAGAACAGCGCCAGACACAGACTGCCGCCGATCACGATCCAGCGAATGGCAATCGGCCGTGGGTTAGTGGTCATCGTGCGCCTGTCCGCGCCAGGCCAGCGAGACGCCTAAGACGGTCGATTTCCGGCGCTTCGGCGCCCAGCAGTTCGGCACTGGCCAGGCGCATCACCACCGTGTCACGTCGTGTATTGCCTGGGGGCAGGGCGTAGCAGGCACCGATCAACTCGCGCAGTGCGATAGGCAGGCGCCAGTGCGCCTTGAGTCGATTGGCCAGTTGGCTGCTATGACGTTGTAGGGCGGTGTTCAGGGTCTGCTCGTCCAGCTCTCGGCCGGCACTGCGCCAGCGTTGCGCCTGATCCAGCAGGGCCAGTTCGCCCATACGCTGTAGCAGTGCGGCGCTGTGCAGCGGCGCCGGATCAACCCGGCTGCTACGCGCCAGCTCAGCAATACGCTGGCGCAGGCGCAGGGCATGAACGAAATGCGCATCGCCCTGGCGCTGCAGCTCGGGGTCGCTCAGTACCGCCTGCGGCCGAAGCGCGAGGCCTTGAACCAGGTTAACGGCAGTGGCCTGGCCGAGGCGTTGCAAGGCTTCGTTGAGGGTGACGCAGGGCTGCCCGGCGCTGTTGTAGTTGCCACTGTTGGCGGCTGCGATCAACCGCGCGTGAACGGCTGGGTCGTTCTGCCAGAGGTCGCCAAGCTGTTGCAGGTTATCGAAGGGTTGAGGCACATCGCGCAGACGCTGGTACAGGGATTCACGCAGCGGCAGTTCGAGTGCGTCATCGGTCAGGCTTGCAAGTTGCTGGAGAAAATCCCCGACGGTGTCGATTTCACCGGCGATGATCTGGGCATTCGCCAATAGCGGCTGCAGGCTGGCAACCACCTTGGGCACCTGAAAGGGTTTGCTGATGAAGGCGCTGATATTCAATGGGCGTATGGCTAGCACGCTATCGCGGTCGGCGCGGGCTGTGACCATGACCAGCGGAATCTCCTGGCTGCGTTGACGCACCGCTTCCAGCAACTGGATGCCGTTACCGTCGGGCAGGTGCCAGTCGCTGATGACCAACTGGGCCGGCTGCCGCTTCCAGGCTGCCAGGGCATCGACGACGCGACTCTGACAGTCGACCTTGGCACTCGGGCACAGGCTGAGGACGATCTGTTTGAGCAGGTCGGCTATCCAGGGATCGTCTTCGAGAATCAGCACGCGCATGCTCAGTTCCTGGTGCTGGGGTGGCTGTCCTGCGTTTCGCCCGGGGTGTTGGCGTCAACGGGGTTGACGGGCACCGGCTGTGGGCGACCGAAGTGATAGCCCTGACCATAGTTGCAGCCTAGCTCACGCAGAAAGTCGGCCTGGGCTGGTTGTTCGATACCTTCGGCAAGGACCTTGAGGCCCAGGCTTTTGCCCAGTGCGATCACGGCACGAGCGATGGCGGCGTCTTCAGCGTCGTTGGGCAGGCCGCGCACGAAGCTCTGATCGAGCTTGAGCTTGTCCACGGGCAGACGCTTGAGGCGCGCCAGAGAGCTATAACCGGTTCCGAAGTCGTCGATGGCCAGGCGTACGCCCAGGGCACGCAGACTGATGAGCAGTTTCTGCGCTGCATCCGGGTCTTCCATGATCGCGCTCTCGGTGACCTCCAGCTCCAGCTGCTCAGGCGGCAGGCCTGTTTCTGCCAGTACCTGCGCCACTTTCATATCGAGTTCACCGCGACTGAACAGGCGGCTGGAGACGTTCACCGCAACGAAGCTCAGTGCACGACCTTCGGCGTTCCAGCGCATCATCTGGCGGCAGGCCTGCTCCAGAACCCAGGCGTCGATGGCGCCGATCATGCCGTTGTCCTCGGCAATCGGGATGAATTCGCCTGGGGGCACCAGCCCGCGTTGCGGGTGTTGCCAGCGCACCAGCGCCTCCATGCCTACCTGGCGGCCGTCACGCAGGTCGTGTAGCGGCTGGTAGTACACGCGCAGCTCGTCGTTGTCCAACGCATGACGCAGGCTGCTGGCCAGTTCCACGCGCTGCCGGGCGTAGTCGGTCAGCTCCTGCACGTAGAAGGCATAGCCTTCGCGACCGCTGCTCTTGGCCTTGAACAGCGCCGAGTCGGCGTTACGCAGGATTTGCTCGACGCTGTCGGCATCTTCGGGGAACAGGCTGATGCCGATGCTGGCGCCGATGTAGAGCTCGTGGCCGCCGAGACGAAAGGATGTTTCCAGGCTGCGCAGCAGGCTTTGTGCAAGTTCGGCTGCCTGGGCTGCGTCGGCGCAGTTTTCGCTGAGTAGGCCGAACTCGTCGCCGCCTAGCCGGGCTAGGGTGGTGCCAGTGGGTAAACCTTGCTGCAAACGCTCGCCAACGGCCTTGAGCAACAGATCACCGACGTTGTGGCCGAGGCTTTCATTGATGTGCTTGAAGTGATCCAGATCGATCAGCAGTACTGCGCCGCGAAGCTCCTCGATCTTGCTGCGCTCCAGCGCATGAGCGACGCGCTCGGTGAACAGCAGGCGGTTGGGCAGGTTGCTCAGCGGATCGTGGTGGGCCAGGTAGTCCAGCTCGCGTTGCGAGCGCTTGAGTGCGGTGATGTCGGAGAACACCGCCACATAGTGGCTGATGCGCCCCTGTTCATCGTGAATAACGCGGATGCACTGCCACTGCGGATAAATTTCCCCACTTTTGCGCCGGTTCCACACTTCGCCACTCCAGGCTCCACGGTTCTGCAGTGCGTGCCACAGGCTCTGATAGAAGGCTGTGTCATGGCGGCCGGACTTGAGCAGGCTGGGGTGCTGGCCGAGGATTTCCTCGCTGCTGTAGCCGGTGATGCGGCTGAAGGCCGGGTTGACGTGCACGATGCTCTGTTCGGCATCGGTGACCAATACCCCTTCCTGAGTCGCATCGAACACCGCAGCGGCCTGGCGCAGGCTATCGTCGGTGGCGCGTTGCTGGGTGATGTCGCTGGCGATACCGATGAAGCGCTGCGGTTGGCCTTTCTCGTCACGCAGCAGGCGGCCGCGTGAATGAATCCAGCGATAGCTGCCGTCGGCGTGGCGCAGGCGGTAGATGTTTTCGTAGGGCTGCTCGCTCAACTCGGCGTTGAGCGCATGCAGCGCGCGCTCCACGTCATCCGGATGCAGGCGTGCGGCCCAATCTTCGCGGGTGCTGCCCAGGGTTTGCGGGGTAAGGCCCAGCAGTCTGGCGTAGCCCTCGGAGAAGAACACTCGGCGGTTGGTCACGTCCCAATCCCACAGGCCGTCGCGCGTGGCATCCAGCGCCAGGCGCAGGCGCTCCTCGTTGCCGGCCAGCGCCAGGCGTGCGCGTCGATGTTGTTGAGCGTGACGGTGTAGCACCAGATAAAGCAGTGAACTGGTGAGCGCGACGAATAGCAGGCCCTTGAGAGATTGCAAGCGCTCCAGTTGCGCCACGGACAGGCCGAGGGCGGTCAGCAGTTGGTCGCTCAGCAGTATCCAGAGGCAGGCCAGCAACAGATAGCCCAGAGTCAGACGCAAGGCGTCGGTGTCGATACGCATGGGTAGGCTACTACGCTCCCTGTAAATGCGGGTCAGTATAGATGGGGGTGGGACTGAAACATTCTCATCTAAAAGACCAACTGGTTTTCTGGCATGGGTCAGGGATAATGTGATCAGGTTCGTCCTTGTAGGACAAACCGTGTTCCCCCTTCAAGAGGCAACAGCGCCCATGTGGTACAACGGTTTACTCGACCTGTCGGTCTGGCAGCTGGTGGCTGCGACTTTGCTGATGACACACGTGACCATCGTCAGCGTGACTGTCTATCTGCACCGCTACTCTGCGCACCGTGCACTGGAACTGCACCCCGCGCTCAAGCATTTCTTCCGTTTCTGGCTGTGGTTGACCACGGGCCAGAACACCCGCGAGTGGACCGCGATTCACCGTAAACATCACGCCAAGTGCGAAACCGTCGACGACCCGCATAGCCCGGTCATCAAAGGGCTGAGCACCGTGCTGCGTAAAGGTGCCGAACTCTATCAGGAAGAGGCGAAGAATCAGGAAACGCTGCGCATCTACGGCAAGAACTGCCCGGATGACTGGATCGAGCGTAATGTTTACAGCCGTTATCCGATTGGCGGCGTGACATTGATGGCGATCATTGACCTGGCGCTGTTCGGCGTACTCGGCATGACTGTCTGGGCGATCCAGATGATGTGGATTCCGGTATGGGCTGCAGGTGTCATCAACGGTCTTGGTCATGCTGTCGGCTATCGCAACTTCGAATGCCGCGACGCTGCCACCAATCTGGTGCCCTGGGGCATCCTGATCGGCGGTGAGGAGCTGCACAACAACCATCACACTTACCCTAACAGCGCCAAGCTGTCAGTGAAGAAGTGGGAGTTCGACATGGGTTGGGCCTGGATCAAGCTGTTCAGCTTCCTCGGCCTGGCGAAGGTGCAGCGCGTGGCGCCGATTGCGCATCGGGTCGAGGGCAAGGCCAGTCTGGACATGGACACTGCCATGGCCATCCTCAACAACCGTTTCCAGATCATGGCGCAATACCGCAAGTTGGTGATCGTGCCGTTGGTCAAGCAGGAAGTGGCCAAGGCCGACGAGTCCGTTCGTCACCTTTTCCGTCGGGCAAAACGCCTCTTGTCGCGTGAACCGAGCCTGCTGGAAGAGCAGCATCATGCGCACATCGCCGATATGCTGGCGCAAAGTCAGGCACTGAAGGTGATCTACGAGAAGCGCCTGGCGCTGCAGCAAATCTGGGTCAAGACCAGCAGCAACGGCCACGACATGCTCGAAGCCATGAAACAGTGGGTCCACGAGGCCGAGGCCAGCGGCATCCAGTCGCTGCGTGAATTCGCCGAGCAGCTCAAGACCTACTCGTTGCGACCGTCCAGCGCGACTGCCTGACCGCCGCTCGTTACAAGCAAAGGCCCGCCGAACTGGCGGGCCTTTGTGTTTGTCCAACGGCTCGCACTATGCTCAATTTCAATGCGAGGCGAAGGACGGATGGCCGCTGTAATGGACGATCAAGGCAAGGCTGTTTCCGAGTTGGAAGAACTGACCTTGGCTCTACTGCACAGTCGTGCCGAAGTAGAGCGTCTGGGTGTTCGCGAGCAGCTGTTCAGTAGCTTGCTTGGCAGCGTCAATGCCGTGCTCTGGGCCTTCGACTGGAGCGAGCAGCGGATGATTTATGTCAGTCCTGCTTATGAGCGAATCTTTGGCCGTTCTGCCGCGCTACTGTTGGCCGACTATGGCGAGTGGCGCAACAGCATCTATCCCGACGATATCGACTACGCCGCTGAAAGCCTGGCCAAGGTACTGGAAACTGGCGCGGTGGAGTCGCGTGAGTACCGCATCATTCGCGCCGATGGCCAATTGCGCTGGCTCAGCGACAAGTGTTTCGTCAGCCCCCGGCTGGGCACCGAGCAGGGGCATGTGATCGTCGGTATTGCTGAAGACATCACCGAGAAGAAGCGACTGGAGGGCGAGTTGCATCGCCTGGCAACCACAGATGTGCTGACCCAGAGCAGCAACCGGCGGCACTTCTTCGAATGTGCTCGCCGTGAGTTCGAGCACGCGCGCAAGTTCGGCAGCCCGCTGGCCTTCCTGCTGCTCGATCTCGATGACTTCAAGAAGATCAATGACCAGTACGGCCACCAGATCGGCGATGAGGTGTTGCGGCGCTTGGCGCAGTGCGGCAGCAACGCCTTGAGACGCGGTGATCTGTTCGGGCGTATCGGTGGTGAGGAGTTCGCGGCGCTTTTCCCCGGCTGTGAGCAGGATGTGGCATTGCAGGTGGCTGAACGGCTGCAGCGTGAGGTGCAACGCCTCGGTTTCCAGCATGAAGGTCAGCACTTCGGCATTACAGTCAGTCAGGGGCTGACCAGCCTGCTGGCCACTGATGTCAGCCTCGATGCGCTCTACGCTCGTGCCGATGCAGCGATGTACATGGCCAAGCGCCAAGGCAAGAATCAGATCGTGCTAGGGTGATGGTTGGCGATTTTCCGCCTGAGACCTGGTTCTCATGGGCGGAAAATTGCCGATCATGTGCTGTCATCGGTTAGCCACCGACTTGTCGAAAAAATGTAACCTACTGTTCTAGAAGCCTTGTGCGCCGACTTTGCCAAGCTGGCGCGCTATCTGCATAGGCCCCGAAAGATGCCGGCTAGGATGTCGGCGCACAATAACAACGACGAGAGCACTCACCATGCGCCACTCTGCCCGCCTCATTCCGGCCGTCCCGCTGCGTTCGCCGTTTCTTCGTTCTTCTTGAATTTTTCATGCGCCCATTCGAGCCCGGCTTTGCCGTGCCATGGCTCATGGGCGTGTGTGCCCTATTCGTTCCGGCCTGCCTCTTCGTGCCGAAGTCTGCGCCGGACGATGCGTCACCTTAAACACACTGGAGAGAAACATAATGAGAAAGACCTCCCTGGCACTGGCCGTAGCCGCCAGCACCCTGGGCCTGAGCCAAGTCGCCTTCGCCGATTTCATCGGTGACAGCAAAGCCAGCCTGACCATGCGTAACTTCTACTTCGATAACGACGTTAAGAACACCACCAATAACGATGGTGCCGCTCGTGAGTGGGGCCAGGGCTTTATTCTTAACTATCAGTCTGGTTTCACTGAAGGTACCGTTGGTTTTGGCGTCGATGCTGTAGGTATGCTGGGCGTGCGTCTTGATGGCGGTGGTCGCAGCGATAAGGCCGGTCGGGATCGCACCCCGGGCCAGCTTTTTCCTCGTGAGACCGACAACAGCGCTGTTGATGAGTTCAGCAAGGGCGGCCTGACCGGGAAGGTTCGTTTCTCCAAGACCGAGGCTCGCATCGGTACCCTGATGCCGAAGCTGCCGATCCTGACTTCAAACGATGGCCGCCTGCTGCCGCAGATGTTCGAAGGTGGCATGATCACCTCCAACGAGATCGACAACCTGACCCTGACCGCGGGTCAGATTGAGCACGCCGTAGGCCGTGCCTCGAGCAATAGCACCAGTTTGTCGATCGATGGCCGTACTGTTGGCCAGGCTGACTCCAACAAATTCTACTTCGGCGGCGGGGACTGGAAAGTCACCAAAGATCTGACTGCCCAGTACTACTACGCGAATCTGGACGATTTCTACAAGCAGCACTTCGCCGGCTTGGGCCACAATTTGGCACTGGGTGAAGGTAGTCTGAAGACCGATCTGCGCTATTTCCGCACTACATCCGACGGTAAGAACGGCAGCGCGGCCGGGCGTGCTGCAGGCTATACAGCTAACACTACCTTTGGTGATGGCACTGGTGAGGTCGACAACAACACCTGGAGCGCAGCCTTCACCTACACCCTTCAGAGCCATGCGCTTATGCTGGGCTATCAGCGTGTTTCCGAGAATAGCAACTTCGTCCAGCTGAACCAGGGTGGTGTCGAAGGCTCTTCGGGCGCCAGCGTTTATCTGCTGACCGACCGCTTGGTCAACAGCTTCACCCGTGCCGGTGAGCGCACCACTTTTGGCCAGTACAGCTATGACTTTGCCAGCCTCGGCGTGCCGGGTCTGAAAGCTTCGGTAGCCTACCTGAAGGGCACCAACATCCAGCGCGCCGACGGTTCGCAGAACAAAGAGTGGGAGCGTGACATCGCTCTGGACTACGTGTTCCAAGACGGCGCCCTGAAAGGTCTGGGTCTGGGCTGGCGTAACGGCATGCTGCGCGGCAATGCCACTACCGACGCCGACCAGAACCGCCTGATCGTCAGCTACACCCTGCCGCTGATGTAAGGCGAGAGTTTTCGGGAGGCTTGCCAAGGCCTGAGTCCCGAAAGCCAATCAAAAATGCCCGCATCCTATGGATGCGGGCATTTTTTATGGACGGCTGGTGACGGCTCAGCGTGGGGTGTCAGCTGGTGCTGCCGAAGTCGCGAGAATGGCGCTGGCCAGCGCCATGTCGTCGGCTTCCTGCAACTGCGGGTTGGCGCTGCGCAGTTGCTGCATCGCGGCTTCCAGGTGCGGGCCGCGGATTTCGCCGTTACTAGCGACGAAGCTGCTCGCGTCCTCTTCGGCCGCGGCGACCAGCTTGCGATCCTTGAAGGTCAGGTAGGTCGAGGCGGTGGTTGCGCCCGACGAAAGAATGTCGCGCAGCATGCCATCGGCTGCTGCGGTCTGGGCGATCAGAAAGGCACTGAACGCCAGTGCGGCACGGCTCGTTACACGCATGATGAAACTCCTTAGGGGTGGCTCCTCTCCTAGGAGTCGCGCAAGCCGCTGGTGGTTCCTTACAGGCGATGGCCGGTTGCCAGGCCGATCAGTTGCTGAGCTTGCGCATTCGTTGCTGATGACGCCACCAGAGCAATGCCGAGAGTATTGCCAGTGCGCCGAACAGCAGAAATTGCCAAACCCAGGGTAGCTCCGGGAACAGATAAGTCAGTGCACCGACCGCGACGGCCACCAGGCCGATCCATAGCAAGTAGCCTCCGGCGCCGAACACCTCGAGAATCAGCAGCAGGGTGGCCAGGGCCAGCCAGTCCCAGAACGACAGATGTTGCAGGTATGTGATCATGGGAAGACGCGGCTACCCATACTCAGACTGTTCGCTGATCGCCCTTCGGTGTGCATCGCATAGACTCCATTGCCAGATCAATCAATCTAAGCACAGTCGTCCGGGCTCTGCCGCCGACCCCTTCGCAAGGTGGGCAGATGCCAGGCCATCCGTGGGATCCAGGGCATGTTTACGCGTTCGCTGATGGTGTTTTTTGCTTACCGCTCTGTTGCTGGCTGGACAGGGCACGGTGGCCGGTGAGCTATTGAATGCCCTGCACCGTGCTGCGCCGCAGTTGAAGCAGCGTGCGTTGCAAGAAACACTATGGGCGCTGCGGTGCGCCGAGCGCGAAGGTGTGGGTGAAGGCAGGCGGTTAGCCGTGATCGATTACTCGCGCTCTTCGCTGGAGCGGCGCCTATGGGTTTTCGATCTGACGCACGGGCGTCTGCTGCAGCGTGAGTTCGTGGCCCATGGTCGCCAGTCTGGTGAATTGTTTGCCGAGCATTTCTCCAATCAGCCTGGCAGTAATCAGTCCAGCCTCGGTCTTTTTCGTGGCGCTGAAAGCTACAAGGGGCGGCATGGGCATTCGCTGCGCCTCGATGGTCTGGAGCCCGGCCTCAATGATCAGGCGCGTGCCCGTGCGCTGGTTATCCATGGTGCTGATTACGTGGCGCCGACATGGGCGCAGAGATATGGGCGTATGGGGCGCAGCCTGGGCTGTCCGGCGGTGCAGCAGGAGGTGATTGGTGTACTGGTGGATCAGCTCAAGGATGGCCAGTACCTGTTCGCCTGGCATCCACAGATAAGCGATGAGCGCTATCGAGATTGCGCGAGCGTCAGCGTTGCTCGCTCTGTGGAGTGACGCGCAGCACTTCCTCGATGGTGGTCAGCCCAGCAGCGACCTTCTGCGCGCCGGACAGACGCAGGCTGCGCATGCCGTCCTTGAACGCGGCGCGGCGCAGGGCGGTAAGGTCGGTGTCAGCGTTGATCAGTGGCTTGATGGCATCGTTGATCAGCATGATCTCGTAGACGCCAGCGCGACCCCGGTAGCCGGTTTCGCGGCATTCCAGGCAGCCGACGGCGTGATGCGCCTGACTCGGCGGCGGCGAGCTCCAGGGCCGGGTCAGACCGTTCCAGGTGTCTTCGTCCAGTTGCACGGGCGCCTTGCAGTGCGGGCACAGGGTACGCACCAGGCGCTGGGCCATGACGCCAAGGATGGTGGCCTTGAGCAGGTAGTGCGGCACGCCCAGTTCGAGCAGGCGGGTGATGGCGCTGGGGGCATCGTTGGTGTGCAGGGTGGACAGCACCAGGTGACCGGTCAGCGCTGCCTGGATGGCCATTTCTGCGGTTTCCAGGTCGCGGATCTCGCCGACCATGATGATGTCGGGGTCTTGGCGCATCAGCGCGCGCACACCGCTGGCGAAGTTCAGATCGATGTTGTGCTGCACCTGCATCTGGTTGAAGGCGCCTTCGATCATCTCGATCGGGTCTTCGATGGTGCAGACGTTCACCTCCTCGGTCGCCAGCTGCTTGAGCGTGGTGTAGAGCGTGGTGGTCTTGCCCGAGCCGGTGGGGCCTGTAACCAGGATGATGCCGTTCGGCTGGCTAGTCATGCTGGCCCAGCGGCGCAGGTCCTCGGGGGAAAACCCGAGTTGATCCGGGCTTTTCAGCAACACTTCCGGGTCGAAGATACGCATCACCATCTTCTCGCCGAAGGCGGTTGGCAGGGTAGATAGGCGCAACTCCACTTCGTTGCCATCCGGGGTCTTGGTCTTGACCCGGCCATCCTGCGGTTTGCGCTTCTCGGCGATGTTCATGCGGCCGAGGTTCTTCAGGCGACTGACCACTGCCATGGTGACCTGCGCGGGGAACTGGTAGACGGTGTGTAGCACGCCGTCGATGCGAAAGCGCACGGTGCCCTGTTCGCGGCGCGGCTCGATATGGATATCGCTGGCGCGTTGCTGGAAGGCGTACTGGAACAGCCAGTCGACGATGTTGACGATGTGCGCATCGTTGGCGTCCGGCTCCTGGTCCTGGGCACCGAGGCTGAGCAGTTGTTCGAAGTTGCCGACGCCGCTGACCTTCTGGTCGGTGGCGGTGGCGCCGCTGACCGAGCGGGCCAGGCGATAGAACTCGGTGGTGAAACGCTGAATGTCGCTGGGGTTGGCTACCACGCGCTTGATCGGGCGCTTGAGCACGTGCACCAGGTTGGCTTCCCAGCTGTGCACCAGCGGCTGGCTGCTGGCGATGGTGACGCTTTCGCTGTCCACTGCCACGGCGAGGATCTTGTGGCGCTGAGCAAAGGCGTAGGACATCAGCGGGGTGATGGCTGGCACGTCGATCTTCAGCGGGTCGATGCGCAAGTATGGTTGCCCGGCGAAGTTGGCCAGCCAGGTGGTGAGGGTTTCCAGGTCGAGCTTCTTGCCCGGCCTTTGCTGATCGTCCACCTGCTGCGCGGCCAGAAACTCCAGTGGATGCTGCGCGTTGTTCAGTGAGCTGCGGCGGATCGCCAGGCACTGCTCAGCTACATCCTGATCCACCCGGCCCTGGGCCACCAGCTCGCGCAGCAGGTCGCCAAGATCCAGTACACGGTCGGGGGCAGTGGCGGTGAAGGCGGACATGCGGGCTCCTCTGGGTCGGCCTGAACAAGGGTAGCAGGTCGTTCTTCAACGACCTTCTAGCCGAGCTAGGATGCCCGAAAAGTGGCACCAGGGCGAAGTGCCCGACGTGATCGATCGCCCGCTTCAGGCCACCTCCGTCACCAGGTTGTGATCCAGGTGCTGCCAGGTGACCTCCCATACGCACACCAGGCCGCGCAGTTTCTGGGCCAGCACGCCGGCTCGATGCAGCGAGATACCGGGCAGGCGCAGGCTGATATGCAGGTCATCTTGCAGGCGCTGCATGTGCAGGGCTTCGGGGAGCAACTGCAATTGCGCGAACAGGCCGAGCAGCCGGCACATGACGTCGGCCTCGGCGTCGGTGCGCAGTTGGTATTCGACACAAGCATTGGGGCGATCCTGCCAGGGATCGCGGCGATTATGGGCGGACGGAAATGGCGTGGTATCAGGCATGGCGGCAGCTCAGGCAGGTTTTGCCTAAGTTTCCGCCTTATTTCGGCAAAAGTTCTGCCTGGTTTGCTGTGTTGATGGCGTTTATGTGGATAGACTTACCTGAATAAGTGGCTGATGAGGAATTTTTATGTCCATTACGCTGGATGCCTACGATCAACGCATTCTTGCTTTGCTACAGGAGGATGCAGGCCTCTCCACGGCGGAGATCGCCGAGCGCATCGGTCTGTCGCAGTCGCCCTGCTGGCGACGTATCCAGCGGCTCAAGGAGGAAGGGGTGATTCGCAAACAGGTGACCCTGCTCGATCGCAAGCGCATCGGCCTGCATACGCAGGTGTTCGCCCAGGTCAAACTCAACGCCCACGGGCGCTCCAACCTGACCGAGTTCGCCGAAGCCATGCGCGAGTTTCCCGAGGTGCTGGAGTGTCACGTGCTGATGGGCGCGGTGGACTTCATGCTGCGCATCGTCACCCGCGATATCGAGGCCTATGAGCGCTTCTTCTTCGAGAAGCTGTCGCTGGTACCAGGGATCCAGGAGGTGAACTCGATCGTGGCGTTATCGGAGATCAAGTCCACCACCAGTTTGCCGCTTGCCTAGGAAACACTGAAAAAGCTGTCATGCCCGCGCAGGCGGGACAGCAGCCCTATCGCTGAACAGCGCTTGCGCTGGCCTGTAGATCTCGAGCCTTCGAATTTCCTGGGCTCCCGCCTGCGCGGGAGTGACGCAGGACATATTCAGGGTTTGATCACCACTGGCGGCGATTGCTCGACGTTGCGCCTGCTGGGTGGCGTGAGCCCCATGGACACATAGATGCTGGTCAGTTGATCGACGCCCATGTCGGCAGGGCGTATCCATTCTTCTGGTACGTAAAGCAGGCCGCCACCGACCGGAATCGGCGCGGTGGGGATGAGGATGGCGCAGTAGGCGCGGCCCTCCAGTTCGACGCTTTCCGAACTCGGGCGCAGGGCGAGCACCGCTGCGCCGTCGCCGCCGAAGAAGCACCAGACCGGTGCCATGGTGGTGATATCGGGGTTCTTGCTCTTGTCCAGCAGGCCAACGAATCGATCAGCCAGGTTGTAGAAATTGCCGATCAGCGGGGTACGCCGCAGGGTGCGGTCGATCAGCCAGGACAGCGGGCGGCGCAAGCCCAGTTGTACCGCCAGGCCAAGTGGGTAGAGGCTGGCCAGCAGCACCAGACTGCCCAGCATGTAAGCCAGATAACTATTGCTGGAGAAGGGTTGGCCGAGGGCTGCGAACAATTGGCCGATCAGGGTCGAAGGTCCGACCAGGCGATTGAGCAGGCTGAATATCCAGGCAAGCAATGCCAGGGTCAGTGCCAGCGGCAGTAGCGCGAGTAGACCCGTCAGCCAGGTGGTAACGACGGATTTCAGGCTGCGTCTGAGCATGTAGCGGTTTCCTTGACGATCTTGGCGGTGACTTTACGCCAGGCACGGCAATTCTGGGCAGTCTTGCCCGTGTGCGTGGTCGGCGAAATGGCTACAGCACTTTTCGTCAGATTGTTTCGAACAAAAAAAGCCCGGCACTAAGGCCGGGCGTAGTGGGTACACAAGGTACCGAAGTAGTAGCGTTTGGTCGAACCGTTACATGCCAAGCATATTTGGCAAGGCCAGGGACACCGCAGGTACATAGGTGATGATCACCAGGAAGCTCAGCAGCAGCATCAGCCACGGCATCGCCGCGCGGATCACCGCGGTCAGTGGCATCCCCGTCACCGCCGAGGTGACGAACAGGTTCAGGCCCACCGGCGGCGTGATCAAGCCGATCTCCATGTTCACCACCATGATGATGCCCAGGTGGATCGGGTCGATACCCAACTGCATGGCGATCGGGAACAGGATCGGCGCCA